>CAIPNN010000102.1 GCA_903866425.1 uncultured Actinomycetes bacterium | reverse complement strand
CTAGGGCGCACCGTCCACCGCGCGGGCCGATGCGTGGGCCCTCGGCAGGTGGCGCAGGATGAACGTGACCACGGGCACCGCGACCACCAACAGGATGATTGCGATGATGGCCGAGATCGCACGGTCCGCGCCGGTTGCCAGCACGTCCTGACCCGCTGACACCAGCAGCACGACGGCTGCCGACTCGAGGAACGCGTAGAAGGCGTAGCTCTTACGCATCACCACGAGGGCGGGGATGAACAGCAGGGTCCCCAGCACGTAGAACATCCACGGTGGCATCGGGATGAGCGACACCGGGAAGACGATGAGCAGCGCAGCCAGCGTGCCCACCAGACGATCGCGCCCCCTGTGTGTCGTGCCCGTGGTCAGCGCCGGCACGACCGCGATGAGCGTGAGGGGAATCCAGTACCCGTGCGGCAGCCCGGTGGCAATGGCGATGGCGGAACCGCCACCCATCATCACGACCCCGACGACGGCCATGAATGCGCCTCCACCGTCCACCCGCGGTGGCGGCGGAGTCGTGCGCGGCACCCCCAACCGGCGGACGAGTTCGAGCGTCATCGCGGCGCCGCACATGGCAAGGATACCGGCAACCACTGCGTCGCGCGGGCCCGACGTCGGGTGCACGAGCGTGGGCACGAACCCGGCCGAGAGCAGTGCCGGCAGATAGCCGAATGGGTACCCCGCGCCGGCGACGAGACCCACGACGGCCATGATGGCCACCCAACCCCAGCCGTATGCCACCGATGCAGCGAGGAACCCGAGCACTCCGATGTAGGGGATCACCTTGGCTGTGCGCGCCCAGCCAGAGCGCGTACTGCCCGAGAGCACCGCCGCGCTGCCCATGAGCACCGCGTACGCAGCAGTCGGCCCCGCCACGGCGTTCGCCAGGACCACCGGCAGCACAAACACCAGCAGTACCGAGGCCACGATGATGAGCACGCGCTCCCGCTTCGAGCGGTGATGCTCGCTCGTCTGCTTCGTGGGGGATGTGCTCGTCGCCTCGGGCATTACCGGCACCGTAGCGAGCAAGCCCCTGCGGGGGTCCCCCTCAGTGACCGTGCCCGTGGTCGTGACCGTGCTCGTGGTCATGACCTGCGGCATGGCCCCGCACGCGGGGCGTGCCGGGACCGTGGTGGTGCCCATGTTCATGATGCGGATCGATCACCACGGGGCCCGTGGCGTCGCTGATGATGACGCCGAAGGTGGCGGCCAGCGCTGCGGCGGTGAGTACCTCGTCCGGGGGCCCGCAGGCCACCACGCGCTCGGCCACCAGCAGCACCAGGTCGGCGCGCGCGGCCTCCCGCACATCGTGCGTGGCGCTCACGATGGCGGCCCCGCGATCACGCTCCGAATCCATCAGCGCGAGATAGCGCTCCCGGCTCGCCGCATCGAGCCCCGACGTGGGCTCGTCAAGCAGCAGCAGGTCGGCACGGCGGCACGCGGCCTGCGCCAGATGTACCCGCTGACACTGGCCACCTGACAATGAGCCAAGTGGCCTGTCTGCGAGATCCTCGATGCCCAGCGCGGTCATCGCGTCGTCGACGTACCGCTCGTCGTTACTGCGAAGACGCCCGAGCAGGCCGCGCACCGGCCACCGGCCCATGCGCACCACGTCTTTCGCGCGGATCGGCAGCAGAAATCCCTGCTCGTGCGACTGCGACAGGTATGCCACGCCCGTGTGTCCGCCACCCGGGGCACCGCCCAGCACGTCCAACGTGCCACCGACCGTGGGAATGAGCCCGGCAATGCTCTTGAGCAGCGTGCTCTTGCCCGACCCATTGGTACCCACCACGGCAAGCCACTGTCCGGGGGCGAGCGAGAGGTCGATGCCCGACACCACGACATGGCCGTGGTAGCCGATGCTGAGGGCGCTCGCGCCAACCGCTGCGCTGCTCATGCGTGCGCCGGGTGCGGGCGACGTGACGGCAGAAATGACTGCACAACCAGGGTGATGAAGAAGATGGCCACGGCCACGATGACCACCGACGCGCCCGCAGCAAGGTCGTAGTACCACGAGAGCATGAGCCCGCCGTACACACTCACCGACCCGATGACGGCGCTCAGTACCATCATCGCCCCCACGCGCCGCACCAGCAGCGCCGCGGTGCCAGCCGGCGCGAGCAGCATGCCGAACACCAGCAGGGTGCCCACCACGCGAAACGACACCACCACGGTGATGGCAATCATCCCCAGCAGCACCGCCTCGAGCAGGCGCACCCGATAGCCCGCGACCCGTGCCTGATCGGGATCCATGGCCATCAGCAGGAACGGCCGGCGGAGGCCCCATGCAAGAAGCACCACCACCACGGCGACGATGGCCTGCCACAGGATTGCCCACCAGTCCACACCGAGCACCTCGCCGAAAAGGATGTCGGTGAGGCTGCCGGCAAATTCCGACGATCGCGACACGATCACCACGCCCAGCGCGAGCATGCCCACGAACAGCAGCCCGATGGCCACGTCGCTGCTCAGGCGCGTGCGCCGCTGCACTGCCGCAACGCCGCCGATCATCACCCCGGCTCCCACAAGCGCCCCGATGAACGAGGGAATACCGATGAGGAGCGCGGCCGCGATACCCGGCAGCACGCCATGAGCCAGGGCGTCGCCGAGAAATGCCATGCCGCGCAGCACCATGAGGGTGCCCACAACGCCCGTGGCGATAGCCACCAGGATCCCTGCCACAAGTGCACGCTGCATGAACGCGTTCTGCACGAAGGGGTCGGTGAGGATGCCCACCGGCGCTACCTGCCGCCGGTGTTGGCCAGTGCCGACGCGATGCGGCGCGCGATGTCATCCATGTAGGTCACGTACGAGCCATCGGCCGGCAGCGCTTCTGTGGCGAGTTCCACCACCGTCGCGCCGGTGGCATCAGCGATCGCCGCAGCCACCTGAGGCGAGGTTCCCTTCTCGGTGAACACCACCCGCACCCCAGCCGCCTTCATCGCCGCCTCGAGGTCCGCCAGATGCGCGGCCGACAGCTGCCCCTGAGATGACAGGGAGGGCATGATGGCCCCGACCAGTCGGTATTCGTAACGGCGGGCGAGATAGCCGAGGGACTCGTGACCCGTGACGATTCCCCTCGCGGCCGGGGGAACCGCCCCGAGGAGCGCAGCCGCGCGTGCGTCAACGCCGCTCAGTTCCTTCTCGTACGCGGCGGCCGACTGCGCGATATCGGCACCCGTGGCCGACGACACGGCCGCGGGAAGCGCCTGCACCACCGCGCGCACCTGAGTCGGGTCGGTCCAGAAGTGCGGATCCTTCGCGCCCGGAGCCTGATCCTCGTCGCTCGGGTCAGCGCCCTCGCCCGCCTTCACCGTGCGCACATCGATGTGGTCGGTGGCAGTGAACACCGGCACGCCGTCTGCCTTGGCCTGCTCGATCGCCTTTGCCAGGCCGGCCTCAAGGCCGAGCCCGTTCTGCACGATCAGGTCCGCGCCCTGGATGCGGGCGACGTCCTGTGCCGATGGCTGCCACTCGTGTGGGTCAGCGCCATTCGGCATCACCACCTCGACCGACGCGCGGTCACCCACGGCCGCCTGCACCACCGCCCCGAGGATGGGTGTCGTGACCGCGATCACCGGCACGTCCCCGGCACTGCTCCCGTCGGCGCTGCTCCCGCCACCGCACCCAGTGGCAACAAGTCCAAGTGCGACGACGCTCAGCAGTAATGCGCCGGCAATGGCGGCCCGGATATTCCTCGTCATGCTCATCATGTTCATCATGCGGTGACCGTACACATAATGAGAATGATTATCAATTACGCGTGCGGGTCGTCCCCTTCGGGATCCCACTTCCGCAGGATCTCCTCACGGCGGCGGCGGCGCTCGTCCTCCTCGCTCCACTCCGGCTGCGACGGCGCGTACGGCGAGGGGCGGCCATCACCCCAGAAGGCGCCGGTCCCCGGCAGCCCGAGGATGGCCGCGAAGATGTCGTCCTCGTCCAGGCCGGGCGCGGCCAGCGACCGCCACTGGAGGTCCTCCGGGATCTCGCGGTCGGCATCGGGCATCAGCCGTCTCCCAGCGCCTCGCGAAGCTCGGCCAGCCGGTCGCGCAGATCGGCGGCCTGCTCGAACCGCAGTTCCTCCGAGGCCTCCATCATCTCCTGCTCCACCTGCACCATCACGCGGCGGATCTCCTCGACCGATGCGCCCTCGGGCACCGCCTTGTCCTTGCGCTTGCGCTTGCGGCTGCCACCGCCGCCTGACAGGCCGAGGAACTCCACGATGTCGCTGACGCCCTTGCTGATGGACGCCGGCGTGATGCCGTGCTCCTCGTTGTGTGCGGTCTGGATGGCGCGGCGGCGATCGGTCTCGCCGATTGCCACGCGCATGGCCTCGGTCTCACGGTCGGCGTACATGATCACGCGCCCGTTGACGTTTCGCGCTGCGCGGCCGATGGTCTGGATGAGCGCCGTCTGCCCGCGCAGGAAGCCCTCCTTGTCGGCATCGAGAATGGCCACGAGCGTGACCTCCGGCAGGTCGAGCCCCTCGCGCAGCAGGTTGACGCCCACAAGGGCATCGAACTCGCCCAGACGCAGGTCGCGCACCACGCGAATGCGCTCGATGGCGTCGATGTCGCTGTGCAGGTAGCGGGCGCGGATTCCGGCGTCGACGAGGTAGTCGGTGAGGTCCTCCGCCATGCGCTTGGTGAGCGTGGTGACGATGACGCGCTCGTCGGCCTCCACGCGCGTCCTGATCTCGGCCATCAGGTTGTCCACCTGGTTCTCGGTGGGGCGAACCTCAACCTCAGGGTCAATGAGGCCCGTGGGGCGGATGATCTGCTCCACCACCCGCGATGAGTTCTCCGTCTCGAACTTGCCGGGGGTGGCCGACACGAACACGATCTGCCCCACGCGCTCGAGAAACTCCTCAAGACGCAGCGGCCGGTTGTCGGCGGCAGAGGGAAGCCGGAAACCGTGGTCGATCAGATTCATCTTGCGCGAGCGGTCGCCCTCGTACATGCCGCGCAGCTGCGGCACGGTGTTGTGCGACTCGTCGATGAACGTGAGGAAGTCGGACGGGAAGAAGTCGAGCAGCGCATGGGGTGCCTCGCCAGGTGCGCGACCGTCGAGGATGCGCGAATAGTTCTCGATGCCTGAGCAGAAGCCCATCTCGCGCAGCATCTCCATGTCGTACTCGGTGCGCTGGCGCAGGCGGTGGCTCTCCACCAACTTGCCCTGGGCATCGAACAGGGCGCAGCGCTCTTCGAGTTCGGTGCGGATCTCGCTGAGCGAGCGCTCGATCACGTCGGTGGGCGTCACGTAGTGCGTGGCCGGGTAGATGGCGGCGTACTCGAGGTTGCCGAGCACCTCACCCGTCACCGGGTGGAAATGGGTGATCTCTTCGATCTCGTCGCCGAACATCGACACCCGGTAGGCCGTCTCGGCGTTGACCGGCTGAATCTCGAACACGTCGCCGCGGGCACGGAACCGCCCGCGCTCCAGGACCATGTCGTTGCGCTCGTACTGCACCTCAATCAGGCGCTTGAACAGCTCGTCGCGCGGAATCTGGGCGCCCTGCTCAAGCAGTACCAGCCGCTCGCGGTAGCGATCGGGTGACCCCATGCCAGAGATGCATGACACCGACGCGACGATGACCACATCGCGACGCGCGAGCAGCGCGGCTGTGGCCGCGTGGCGCAGGCGGTCGATCTCATCGTTGATCGAGGCGTCCTTCTCGATGTACGTATCGCTGGACGCGATGTACGCCTCGGGCTGGTAGTAGTCGTAATACGACACGAAGTACTCGACCGCCGCGCCGGGGAGGTACTCGCGGAACTCGTTGCACAGCTGCGCGGCCAAGGTCTTGTTGTGGGCGATGACGAGCGCCGGCCTGCCCGACTGGGCGATGATGTTGGCCATCGTGAAGGTCTTGCCGGAGCCGGTGACACCCAGCAGCGTCTGGTACCGCTCGCCCGCGGCAAGGCCCTCCTCAATCGATGCGATCGCGTTCGGCTGATCGCCCGTGGGGAGATGCGCGTCGGAGATCGTGTACGACGTGGTGGCCATCCCGATTGATGGTAACGGGCCGCTCGCCTGTCCCGATGGCGAAAGGCACCCCCGCACATCTTGTGGTGCGGGCCGATGGATCGCCGCGGGGCCGTCCATAGATTGCACCCATCGTCGCCATGGGGACAGGGAGGCGACGAGGGACGCCGCGACATGGGGATGCGCGGCGGCTTGGCTCCGCGGCCGGGACGCGGAGCCTTGGTCGGGTGGTCACCTCGGTGGCCACCCGACCGTTCCTCTGCGCATGGGTAACCTTGGCCGTATGCCACGCGCCCTCATCCACACCATGCTGCGCATCCTCGACGAGGACCGCTCGCTCGCCTTCTACCGCGCCCTCGGGTTTGAGGAGACATCCCGCAAGCGCGTCGGCGGCGACACCGCCACGGTCATCTTCCTGGCGCTGCCCGGAGACGGCGAGCGGCTTGAGCTCACCCTCAACGACGGACGCACCGAGCCGTACGTGCTGGGCGAGGCCTACGGGCACATCGCCCTGTCGGTTGACGACATGGACGCCGAGCTGGCCGATCTGGCCACCAAGGGCATCACGCCGGAGAAGGCGCCGTACGCATCGCGCCCCGGCGGTTCGCTCATCTGCTTCATCCAGGACCCCGATGGCTACCGCATCGAACTGGTGGAGATCCGCCCGTCCTGAGCGGCAGGGTGCGGGGTTGATACGCTGCACTGCATACAGGGGAGCCGCTTGGACGGCTGAGAGGAGGCACACGGCCTCGACCCTCTGAACCTGCCTGGGTAATTCCAGCGAAGGGAGTAGGGCATGCCCCACGAGGGCGACATCGGCACCACCATTCGCGTTGATGGCGTTCACCTGACGCTCGGCGACGATCCGCCGCTCCCCGTGCTGGGCGGCGTGGACATGGTGGCCCGTGCGCGTGAGGTCACCGCGATCGTCGGCCCGTCCGGCTGCGGAAAGAGCACCCTGCTCGACGTGATCGCGGGCATCACCCCCGCGCAGGAGGGGTCGGTCACCTTCGACCGCGATGCCCGCGTGGCACTGATGCCCCAGCGCGACGCGCTCATGCCCTGGCGCACGCTGCGCGACAACGTGGCCCTTGCCGCCGAGGTGCGCGGCGTGCGTCGCACGGAGGCGCGGGCGCTGGCCGACCACGAGATCAGCCGCGTGGGCCTCGCGGGATTCGGCGACCACTACCCGCACGCCCTCTCGGGGGGCATGCGGCAGCGCGGGGCGCTTGCCCGCACCCTCCTGGCACAGAGCGGCGTGTGGCTGCTCGATGAACCCTTCG
>CAIPNN010000101.1 GCA_903866425.1 uncultured Actinomycetes bacterium | reverse complement strand
CACCCATGCCGACCACGTGTCGGGCCGTGGGCGCCTGCATGAGGCCACGGGTGCCGTGATGCACGTGAGCCCGATCGCAGGCGCAGACTTCCCGCACGAGCCGCTCGATGACGGCGCGGTGGTCGACCTCGGCACCGTCCGGCTCCAGGCAATGCACCTGCCGGGCCACCGCCCCGAGCACACAGGGCTGCTGCTGATTGACGCGACCCGGGGCGACGAGCCGTGGGCAGTGCTCACAGGCGACTCACTGTTCGTGGGCGACGTCGGCCGGCCCGATCTCGCCGTGGACATCGAGGAGGGCGCGCGCGACCAGTTCTCGAGCATCGGCCGCCTGATGTCCCTGCCCGACTGGGTGGAGGTATACCCCGGTCACATCGGGGGTTCGCTGTGCGGAAGTGGCGATATCAGCGCGAAGACATCCAGCACCATTGGCTACGAACGCACGCATTCGCCGTTGCTCCGCTCCCTGGACGCTGACGAGTTCACGCGCACCATCATCGCCCGCCTTGCGGTGAAGCCACCCGACCTCGACCGCGTGGTCGGCATGAACAGGGGCCCGCTCATCACCCCCACCGCCCCTCCCCCGGCGCTCGACGGCCCCGAGTTCCTCCGGCGCGCCGAGGCCGGCGGCGTGGTGATCGACGGCCGCAGCTCCGCGGCGTTCGCTGCGGCCCACGTGCCCCGCTCGCTCTCCGTGCCCACGGCGGGCAGCGGGTTCGCCACGCGCGCTGCCCTGGTTGCCGGTCGCGACGACCAGCTCCTGCTCGTGGGTTCTGACGAGGAGCAGGCCCGCGATATGGCAGAGCGTCTGGCTGCGGTCGGCCGCCGCGCCGTCATCGGCGTGCTGGCGGGTGGCTTCTCTGCCTATCTTGACGAGGGACTGCCGACGGGAAGCATCGAGCGTGTGCGTGCCGTTGACCTGCCGGACCGCCTGGCGGCCGAGCCCGGGGTCCTGGTGGTTGACGTGCGCGACCAGTCGGAGTTTGAGGACTTCCGTATCCCCGGCTCGGTCAACCGCCCGTACTGGGCATTCCGCGACGGCCCCGGCGACATCCCGACGGGCACAACGCTCGCCGTCATCTGCGCGGCCGGCAAGCGTGCGGGTCTCGCCGCCAGTGCATTGGCGCGAGACGGCCGCGGGCCCATCATCCATGTCGACAACGGCGGTGTGCAGACCCTTCAGGGCCTTGGGGTCGAGATGGAGTCGGGCCCCATCTGATGCGTGCCGGCCGTCAGCCCTCGCCGGCGGCGGCCACCAACGCGGCGATGATGCCGCTGTCGGCGTCGGCCTCCGGATGCCACTGCACGCCGAGGGCGAACCTGCGCCCGGGCACCTCGAGGGCCTCGGGGACCTCGTCTCCCACCGAGCGGCCGGTCACCACGAGCCCATCGCCCACGGCATCAACGGCCTGATGATGGTGTGACGGCACCCGATGGGTGGTCTCCCCTGCCGCGAGGGCCACTTGCGAGCCTCTATCGAGCTGCACGAGATGGTCGTTGCCCTCAAAGGTGCCGACACTGCGCCGATGGTCGTGCGTGCCGTGCGACTCGGGGAGGTGCTGCGTGAGCGTTCCGCCGTACGCCACGTTCAGCACCTGGATGCCCCGGCAGATGCCGAGGAATGGAATGTCGCGCTCGACGGCCCGGCGAACCAGCGTGGCCTCGAAGGCATCGCGCACAGGGTCAGGCGTCTCGGCCTCCGGGTGTGGCGCTGCGCCGTATGAGGCCGCCTCCAGATCGTTGCCGCCCGTGAGCATGACCCCATCAAGCAGGTCGAGCACGCGGTCAACCTGGTCGATGTCCGGCGGGATGACCACCGCAATTCCACCCGCGCGCTGCACCTGCCCGATGTAGTCGGCCGCCACAACCGCTGCCTGCTGGTCCCACGGCCCCCACTGAGCGCGAAGGACGGCGCAGGCGATACCGATGACGGGAGGCCGGGGCACGTCGGCCTAGATGTGGAACATCGGGGCGTCGGCCCGGCGTGCCTCGCGCTCCGCGATGTCCGCGAGGGTCACCTCGCGAAAGGCGCTGGATAGACGCGTTGCCCCGTCAGCCCACACCTCCCCCACCGCACATCCGCTGGCCCCGGCCGTTCCCCCAATCGGGCCGTCGACTGCTTCGACGATTTCGAGCAGCGTCACATCGGCCGGATCGCGGCGCAGCGTGTAACCGCCCTTCACGCCCCGCTGGCTCTGCAGCAGGCCCGCGCGCCTGAGCGCCGAGAACACCTGCTCCACCTGATGCGGCGGAATGCCGCGGCGGTCCGCGACTTCAAGCACCGGCACAGGCGCGAGACGACCACGCGCGGCGAGTTCCGCAAGGGCCAGAACGGCCACCCTGCTGCGATCGCTCACGTTGATCAATCAAATACCCCCGAATGCCTTTGGTATTCGGGAGTTTAGCGCGCGGCCGACCCTGCGTCGTTAGACGACGTCCATCAGCGGGTTATTGATGCCCTCGCGACGGAACTCCGGCACGCGGACTGATGGATCCCTCTCGTGCGCCTTTGTGTAGACGACCTCGAGAATGTCGATCCAACCGTCAAGGTCACCGACGATGAACTGATACTTGACCCCGTCGGCGTACAGATACAGCCGCGGCCGCTTGGCACCGGGCGGAACGTGCCCTGCCGAAATGGGCCAGCGCTCCACGATGTCGATGGAGCTACGGGGGATCTCGCGCCGCTTGGCGCGCAGCAGGTGGTCGAGCGGGGTGGGCACGAACACGATGCGCTCGTCGGTGAGGTACAGGTTGCCATGCCGTCCGAGCCAACCGTTGTTGAGGTCGGCACCGGTCTTCCAGAGAATCTTCTCGTCCTCGCGCGGACGGTCAGCGTGCTTCACGCGCGGGAGTCGGTCCTCTGATGCCATCGTGGCCTCCTGGCCGGGCCTGCGGGCCCACGGAAACGCGGTCATCGGGAGGGTACAGCGCGTATCGGATGCCGAGCAGCCCCCCGGGCCCGGGACATCAGTCGCCGGCGAAGATCTCCATGAGGTCCGACTCATGGCCCGGCTCGGCAATGGCCACGATCTGGTCGCCGGCGGCAAGCTCGCGGTCGGGGTGCGCCACACGGCCCACGCGATTGCGCAGCACGCTGATGACCAGGCTGCCCTTCGGGATGGCCAGGTCGCCCAGACGGGCGCCATCGGCACGGCTGCCCTCAACCACGCCGATCTCGAGGATGTCGAGGTTCTCGCGTCGCAGCGAGAAAAGGTGCACCAGCGAGTGCTGCGGCACCTCATGCTCAATAAGGGCAAGGATGCTCTCGGTGGCGCACACCGTGGGAGCAATGCCCAACAGGTCAAAGTGCTCCTGGTTCCGCGGGTCATTCACGCGGGCCACGATGTTCTGCACCCCGAAGTGCTCTTTCGACACCTGGCCGATGATGATGTTGTCCTCGTCATCGCCCGTGACCGCGATGCAGACGTCCGCACGGGCCATACCGGCGGCCTCCAGCACGAACAGCTCCGTGCCGTCGCCATACCGCGCCATGTGCTCGAATTCGGCCTCCAGCGTGGCCAGACGCGACGTGCGCGACTCCACGATGGTGACTTCGTGCCCAAGGCGCAGGAGCGCGCGCGCCACGTTGGCGCCGGCCTTGCCCCCGCCCACGATCACTGCGTACATCAGGCGTCCTCCGTCATCTCGGCCGCAAAGGCGCGAAGCGCGCCCTCCATCATGTCGATGGCGGTGCGCGTGGGGCAGATGCACGTGAGCCCCTGCTGCGAATAGAACTTGGCCCGCGACGGGTCGAGCACGCGCGCGATGACGCAGGGGATCTGGTACCGGTCGCGCGCCACCTGGGCGATGACGATATTCGTGTTGTCGCCGTTGGTGGCAGCCACGAAGGCGTCGGCGCGCTCGATCTCTGCGCGCTCGAGCACCGTGGTCTCGAGGGCAGGGCCCTGAATGAGATTGCCCGGAAACTCATGGCCCAGTCGCCCGAGCGCCTCGAGGTTCTGGTCGATCACGTTCACGTCGTGACCATCCTCAATGAGGCTCTGGGCGATTGACGCCCCAACCCTTCCGCAACCCACGACCACCACGAACACGCGTGTTCCTCTCAGACGACCGACTGCAGGCTAGTCGCGAAACCAGAGGTAGAGCCTGCCAGCGCCGGCAATGATGAACGCCAGGCCGATTACGTACGCAACCGGACCCCCGCCGCTCACGATGGCGCGGATGATCTGTGCGAGCCCAAGCGCCATGACCACTCCGGAGAGCACGGCCACAGCTGTCGAGCGGGTTCCCATTCGGGGAAAGACGGTGTGGGGGGTCCGGTTGCCCGGGCCCCCCACGATGTCGTTCCTAGACCAGGAAGGGGATGAGCAGGAGCGCCACGATGTTGGCGATCTTGATCATCGGGTTGATGGCGGGACCAGCGGTGTCCTTGTACGGGTCACCAACTGTGTCACCGGTCACCGCAGCCAGATGGGCGTTGGATCCCTTGCCACCGAACTCACCATCCTCGATGAGCTTCTTGGCGTTGTCCCAGGCGCCACCACCCGATGTCATCGAGATGGCGACGAAGATGCCTGTGACGATGGTGCCAAGCAGGAGCCCACCCAGCATCACGCGCCCGTTCTCAACGCCGAAGATGAAGGCGATGATGATGGGAACGATGATCGGGATGAGACCCGGAATGAGCATCTGCTTCTGGGCGGAGGCGGTCACGATCTTGACGCAGCCGGCGTAATCCGGCTTCTCCGTACCCTTCATGATCCCCGGCTTCTCGCGGAACTGCCTACGCACTTCCTCGACCACCTGGGCGCCCGCCTTGCCGACAGCCTCCATGGAGAACGCGGCGAAGATGAACGGCATGAGCCCACCGATGAGCAGACCGACCACCACGAACGGATCCTGGAGGTCGAAGCTCAGGTTGAGCGCGGCATCGCCGGTCTTGCCAAGCGCGGTCTTGAGCTCCTCGACGTACGAGACGAAGAGGATGACCGCGGCAAGCCCGGCGGAACCGATGGCGTAGCCCTTCGTGACGGCCTTGGTGGTGTTACCGACCGCGTCAAGCGGGTCGGTGACGGCACGGACCGACTCCGGAAGCTCTGCCATCTCAGCGATACCACCCGCGTTGTCGGTGATCGGGCCATACGCGTCGAGCGCGACCACGATTCCGGCGAGCGAGAGCATTGCCATGACGGCGACGCCGATGCCGTAGTACCCGGCCAGCTCGTAGGACGACACGATGCCACCCGCAATGACGATGACGGGGAGCGCCGTGGCCTTCAGGCTGACAGCCAGACCCGCGATGATGTTGGTCGCGTGACCGGTCTCAGATGCCTTGGCGATGCTGCGCACCGGCGGCCAGATGGTGCCGGTGTAGTACTCGGTGATGGCCACCAGAAGAATGGTGACGCCCAGGCCGATAAGCGCGGCCCAGTAGTAGTTGGCCCAGGAGCCCGGGATAACCCCGTTGGCACCGCTCGGCACAACGCCATCCATCATCCACTTGGTAAGCGGAATGAAGATGAGTGCAGAAAGAACGGCCGCAACACCAAGACCCGTGTAGAGGGCCATGGTGACCGAACCGCTCTTGGTAAGGCGCACAAACCAGGTACCGATGATCGAGGTGATGATCGACGCTGCGCCCAGCAGAAGCGGGAACAGAATGGCGTTCATCACGCCGCTCACGAAGAAGAGCGACCCGAGGAACATCACCGCGACGGTGGTGACGGCGTACGTCTCAAAGAGGTCCGCAGCCATACCGGCGCAGTCACCCACGTTGTCACCGACGTTGTCGGCGATAACGGCCGGGTTGCGGGGATCATCCTCAGGGATGCCCGCCTCGACCTTGCCCACCAGGTCGGCGCCGACGTCGGCGCCCGTGGTGAAGATACCGCCCCCAAAACGTGCGAACACGCTGATGAGGGAACCACCGAACGCGAGACCCACGAGCGGGGCCACGGCGTCCTTGTCACCACCAAGGATGAGGAAGTAGGCCGACACGGACAGAAGCCCGAGGCCCACGACCAGAAGGCCGGTAACCGACCCACCCTTGAACGACACACCAAGTGCCGGGCCGAGGCCCTTCTTGGCGGCCTCTGCGGTGCGCACGTTGGTGCGCACAGACACATTCATGCCAATGAAGCCGGCCGCGGCAGATGCCACGGCACCGATAAGGAAACCAATGGCTGCCTTCCAGCCGAGCAGCGACGAATCGACTGCCGAGCCGAGGAAACCAATGATGATGAAAAGGACCACGGCGACGACGCCGATGATCGCGTACTGACGGTTGAGGTACGCCTTCGCGCCCTCCTGAATCGCAGCGGCGATCTCACGCATACGCTCGTTGCCCGCAGGCTGACGAAGAATGTATGCGGCGAGACCAAGGCCGTATGCGATGGCAATGAGCCCGCATACGAGTGCGACCCACGCTGTGTTGTCAGACAGCCAGCCGGCCAAGAACGCCCTCCAGGTCTGGGGATACGAACGCGGCCGACAAAAGACCGCGCACCGCCTGAGGAGGGCCGAAGCCCTCCCGCGGCGACGCGGTTGTATATCAGAGCGCTCGGCGGAAACGCCCGCCGTGTAGCGGTTCTCGTGCTTCGGCTAGTGGCCGATGACCGCGTGCTCAAGCGCGGTGGAGCACAGTTGGTCCTGATGCGCGGGGATACGCGGGATAACCGCGAACAGCAGGTCACGCAGACGCGCGTTGTTGCTGTTGAAGGTCTCAACGACTTCCTTCACCGACACCGGCTCGATTCCGGGCATGTCTTCCAGGCCCACGTCGTAGTCGGTGATGAGGCTCACGTTGGCGTAACAGATCTCCAGTTCGCGAGCCAGATGCCCCTCGGGATACGCCGTCATGTTGATGGCGTCCCAGCCCATGCTCGAGTACCACTTGCTCTCGGCACGCGTGGAGAACCTCGGCCCCTGAATGACCACCACCGTGCCCCCATCGTGCACGTCGATGCCGAGCTCGCGGCAGCCATCGACGAGCAGCCCGCGCAGCACAGGGCAGTACGGGTCGGCGCTGCTCACGTGTGTGCTCATGGGGCCGTCGTAGAAGGTGTCCTTGCGCGCGTTGGTGCGATCGACGAACTGATCGCACACCACGAACGACCCCACCCCCACCTCGGGCTGCAGGCTGCCCGACGCGCAGGGCCCGAGGATGTGCGTGACACCCAGTTCCTTCATGGCCCATACGTTGGCGCGGTAGTTGATGGCGTGCGGCGGGCGATCGTGGCTGCGGCCATGTCGCGGCAGGAACGCCACGCTGCGGCCCCCCACCTCGCCGATGACGATGGGTGCGCTGGGATCGCCGTACGGCGTCTCAACCACCACCTCGTCCGTGTGTTCGAGGAACGAGTAGAAGCCCGACCCGCCGAACACCCCGATCTCCGCGCGCTGATCTCCCACCGTTAGCTGCCCGGCGTCCAGAGCCCGCCGCCGCCGCCGGCCTCGGGCGCACCCGGGGTCCACAGGGCGTCTGCCGCGTCGGCAGCGCCGGGAGTGGCGCGCTTGGGCGGTGCGCCCTCTCCGTCTTCGCCACCCTCGCCCTCGCGGGCTGCCTTGGTGGCCTCCACCAGTTCGGCGAATGCCATCTGCAGCTGCGAGAGGGGCTCAGCGAACGGCTTGGCGGCCTCGGGGCCCATCACGGCGTTGGTGACAGCCAGAAGGGCGCGCAGCGACTCAATGGCGAGCCCGGCCTGCGGCAGGTCGAAGTCTTCCTCCGCCCGCGGCCCGAGGCCCATGCGGATTGCGGCCATGTCGGTGAACGTGGCCATGGTCTGCATCACCACGTCCTGCACCGGAGTGGTCATGAGGCGGCGCAGCATCTCGGCAGCTGCCATCTCTTCAGGGGTCAGTTCGCGCTGCTCGCCCTCAGGTGCGTCCTGGGGCTCCTGCGGGGCTTCCTGGTCCTCACTCATGTGCTCTTCACCGTCCCAACGATTTCGAGTGCCTCCTCCGCAGACCGGCGCGTGCGCTCGGCTGCTCGGGCATGGGTTACTGCGGGGTCCTCGCCCTGCTCAAAGGCCCGGCGCTGACGCTGTGCGCCGTTGCCCTCCTCAAGCATGACGGGGATGCGCGCCAGGAAGGGCTCGAGCCCCAGGCGTGCGTGTACCGGCGCGGTCCAGTCAAGCAGCGCGCGGATGGCGTCCTGAGTGGATCGCACATCACCGGTGCGAAGGTTGATCATGTCGCCCTCAAGGCCGTGGCGCTGCGCGCGCCACAGGTTCTCCTCGATAAAGCGTCCGGCATCGGCGGGCAGGGCCACACCGGCGTCGTAGTCGTCGGCGAAACGCGCGATGAGGGCCAGCGACAGCGCGGTGATGGCGAGTGCCTCCATCATCTCGGTCTGGCCGTCGGCAATGCGCACCTCGATGGTGCCGAAGTTGTGGTGCGGGCGGATGCTCCACCAGATCTGCGTGCTCTCCACGATTGACCCGGTGCGCGCGAGCAGGTTGACGAACTCTTCGTACTCAGACCAGTTGGCCAGCGGGTCGGGCACCCCGCAGCGCGGGAACGAGCGGGTGAAGAGCGACGTGCGCGTGGAGTGCAGGCGCGTGAGGCGCCCGGTGTACACGGCGCTGTTGGCCGACAGCGCCAGCAGTTCGGGCAGCACACTGCGCATTGCGGTGCAGATGGCGATAGCGCGGTCGGCGTCGTTGATGCCCACGTGGATGTGCTGCGACCACGTGTTGTTGATCCACGCGATGTAGCCGAGCTCACCCTCCACCCTGCGGTAGTGCGGGGTGTCGATGATGCGCTGCTCCTGCCAGGTGCTGAACGGATGGCAGCCAGTGAGGCCGATGGCCATGCCGTGGTCTTCCAGCAACTGGGCCACGGCAAGGCGCCCCTGAATGAGGTCGAGCGCGGCATCGGCGAAGCGGCCGTGCGGGTTGGTGCGGTACTCGATCTCGCTGGCGATGAGTTCACCGGCGAGGTGTGGTGCCAGCTCGGGCGGCGCCGCCTCGATCAGCTCCTCAAAGCGCTGCACGAGCGCGAAGGTCGTTGGATCGAGGAGCTGGTACTCCTCTTCCAGGCCCACGGTGAAGTCGGTGGACGCCGCATAGCGATCGCGCACACCGTCGAGGATGGAGTTTGGCTCGGCCACGGCCGATGAGGGTACCAGCGCTTCCCCGGCATACGGGTGGTTTCCGGAAACCCTGATACCGTGGCTCTCAGCGGCATGCACCCGGCATGGCGCAGCGAGGAAGCACCCCGTCTGGACGACGTTGTTCCCGGTGGATGGTTCCTCATCCACCGCGGCGAGTGCCGCAAGGAGAACAATCGAATGTCTGACGAATCGTTCGCCGATCTCGGCGTGAGCGAACCCGTTTGTGAAGTGCTTGACGGCAAGGGCTTCACCGCCCCCTTCCCCGTGCAGGCCATGGTGATCCCCGAGGCCCTCGAGGGCCGCGACCTCACGGT
>CAIPNN010000100.1 GCA_903866425.1 uncultured Actinomycetes bacterium | reverse complement strand
GGTTCGGCTTCGAAACCTCAAACCACGCCCCGCACGGGCTGTGGAGCCGCGATTACAAGGACATGCTCGCCCAGATCAAGGGGCAGGGCTTCAACACCGTCCGCCTGCCGTTCTCGCTGCAGGCGCTCAAGTCCTCGACTACCAGCGGGATCGACTACGGCGCCGGCCGCAACGCCGCCCTGGCCGGCAAGACCCCGCAGCAGGTGATGGACGAGATCATCGCCGAGGCCGACCGGCAGGGACTGATGGTCATCCTCGACAACCACTCCACGACCGACGATTCCTTCATGCACCCGCTCTGGTACGGACTCGGTGGATTTACCGAGGACGACTGGGTGAACCAGTGGACCGCGCTCGCCACGCGCTACGCGAGCGACCCCACGGTGCTCGGCGCTGACCTGAAGAACGAGCCCCACGGCGAGGCAACCTGGGGAACCGGGCAGGCCAACGACTGGCGCCGCGCCGCCGAGCGCGCCGGCAACGCCGTGCTGGCCAAGGCGCCCAACTGGCTGGTGCTGGTGGAGGGCATCGAGGGTCCTGTGGCCGGGGGACAGACCCTCGACCGCAACTGGTGGGGCGGCAACCTGGAGGGCGTGCGGCAGAACCCCGTGCGGCTGTCGGTGCCAAATCGCGTGGTGTATTCGCCGCACGAGTACGGCCCCGGCGTATTCGCGCAGCCGTGGTTCTCACAGCCCGACATGGCCACCACGCTTGCCAGCCGCTGGACCACCGGCTTCGGGTACATCCGCGATGCGGGCACCGCACCCATTCTGGTGGGCGAGTTCGGTGCCAAGAACGTGGGCACCGACACGGTGGAGGGCCGATGGATCCGGCAGTTCGCCGACTACATGGGCCAAAAGGGAATCAGCTGGACCTTCTGGGCCTGGAACCCCAACTCGGGTGACACCGGCGGCGTGTTGCAGGACGACTGGCGCACGGTGAACCCCGCAAAGATGGGCCTGTTGTCGTCGCTCATCAAGCGCGAGCGCATTGATTACGCACCGGGCACGGGCACCACGCCTGCCCCGACGCCGACGCCCACTCCGGCACCGACGCCAACCCCGACCCCCACCCCGACGCCAACCCCAACACCCACTCCGACTCCGAGCCCTGCACCGGCGCCCGGCAGCGTCAGCATCCGCGTGCAGGTCGACTCCTCGTGGAGCGGAGGCTGGTGCGGCAAGTTCGTGGTGCAGAACATCGGTGCCACGCCCGCGTCGATCACGCGCATGTCATTCGGACTGGCAGCGGGTGCCACCGTCACGAGCACGTGGAATGGCACGGTGTCTGGCACCGGAACATCGCGTGTCATCACTGCGCCGAGCTGGGCGACGGCACCGGCCCGTGGCAGCTACAGCGATACCGGGCTGTGTGTGAATGGAGCCCAGGGGCTCACCAATGTGACGGTGGAGTGGGCGGGCGGCAGCGCAACAACGCCTGCTCCTGCTCCCGCTCCCACGCCAACACCGGCACCGGTGCCGACTCCGGCACCCGTCCCAACACCGGCGCCCACTCCGGCGCCCACGCCCGGATCGCCCACGCTCACCGCCACGGTGAGTCGCGACTCCACCTGGGCCACGGGGTTCTGCAGGTCGTTCACGGTGACCAACGCCGGCACCGCGGCGAGCAAGTCGTGGCGGCTCACCTTCACGCTTCCGCAGGGCGCCGCCATCACGCAGTCGTGGAGCGGAACCGCGAGCGCGACGACGGGCACCGTCACGGTGACGCCGGCCGACTGGGCCGCGGCCATCGCGCCCGGAGCGAAGTCGACATCGTTCGGATTCTGCGCATCAGGCACCGGTGAGGTGACGGGCGTGGCCCTTGGGTCCGTTTCATGACCAAACACGCGCACTTGCAATAACCGCACTTAGGGAGTGTGATTTCCGGCAGGAGATCCGTGGACCCCCCTCGGATCCAGCGACCGGGAGGACCACATGAGGCCTCGTCTCTGGACCGCCATCGCGCTCGCGACAGTTGTCGCTGTGCCCGCAATGGCCCAAGGCGTCAACGTGTCGGGAACCGTCAAGGGCGGCAAGGGGATGAAGATCTCCGCCATCGGCCTTGATGGCACCGCGACGACGGCATCAATCAAGAGCAACGGCGCGTTCAAGCTGAGCGTGCCCTCAAGCCGTGCAAAGAACGCCACGCTGCATCTGATCAGCGGCAACGGCGACTACTACGGGCCCGTCGTGCTTGCCAGGAGCAAGAGCAAGACCACGGGCTACACGCGCCTGAACAACAAGACCGTGAACCTCGGGACCATCTCCAAGAAGACCGGGTTCGCCATTGTCGGCACCACGCCGGCAAGCGGCACCTACAGCACCAAGGCCGGCACCGTGAAGGTGGCCAAGAAGACCGGCGCGCCCCTCGGGGCCGGAAAGCTCGGCCTGGTGAAGGTGGCGTCATCTGCTGCGGAGCTCTCGCGCAAGGGCGAGATGCAGAGCGGTGGTGGCAACGGCTCCGGGGGCGGAGGCCAGCAGGGCGGCGGGCAGCAGTTCAGCCCCACCGACCCGTGTGGCACCGCGGTGGGTGGTGACTGCGACAAGGACGGCGTGCCCAACGCGTTCGACGTGGACGACAACGGCAACCTCACCATCGACATGACCGACGCCGTCTCGGTGGCGAGCACCGCCAAGCTGCTCACCTACAGCGACGTGCGCCCGAGCATCGGCAACACCATCAACGCCAACGCCGGTGCCACGCCCGAGCAGATCAACGCGTTCCTCGGCAGCGCCAACGCGCAGACTCCCACGGGACTTGCGCTCACCTTCTACTACTCATCAGAGGACCTGATCGGGCAGAGCAGTGGCACGCTCACCAGTGTGTGGGCCACCTGCGGCACCGGCGCGCCGTGGTGCGCACCGGGCACCGGCACCGCCACGGTGTCGGGCTTCAGCGAGTTCCCGCAGATCCTCCCCGACGTCGCCCAGTTCGGGTCGGTGAGCTGGGGTGCGTACACGGGCAGCACCTGCGCCACGCAGGGGCAGCCGTGTCAGCCGTCAGCCACGCCGTCGCCGGGTAACGGTTTCCAGTCGTCGAGCCAGCAGGGCGCGCCGGCCGGGTCAAGCGTGTGGACCGCGTTCACCAAGCCGAACGCCGCCGACACGCTCGGCACGGTCAACGCCGACAGCGTGCTCACGCTCAACTACAGGGGCAACGGCGTCACGCAGTCGCAGAAGCCCATCGCAATCAGCCCGTACTTCGTCACCACGCCGGCCATCACCAACGTGACCACCGGCGCCACGAGCCGGGCGCTCTCGTACCCGTACACGGCGAATGAAGGCACCAACCGCAGCAACGGCTTCCAGTTGGGCGCCGACGGCAACCTGAGCCTCACGCTGTGGCGTCCGCAGCGTCTGGCGCTGCCGGGCGAGGCCGGTCAGTTCTATGACGTGGGCGGCCTGCACTACGGAATCACGCTCGACAGCATCAGCACGGCCGCCAACCCCAACGGGGAGCAGCGGGCCAATCAGGAGGTCGGCTGCAGCCTCACGGCCGGGAGTGGCCTCGGTGGCAACAGCCCGGCGCTTGACGGGTTGTGGAACACCATCACTCCGCTGCAGGACACCACGCTCACCGACCAGGCGCCGAACGCGGCCAACACGGTGGCGCTGTCCAGCAACATCGTGGCGTGTGCACAGGCAGCCTTCCCCGGCCAGAACCTGGCGGGTGGCTCGGCCAACCTGTCGCTGCTGGCCATCGGTCAGCCGCTGTCACACGGTGCCAACCGCACCGGCGTGAGCTTCTCGGTGAAGTTCGCCGGGGGCGTCAACTAACAGCATCCACGGAGCCGGCACTCAGGCGGGGGAGTTCCACCGCCTGAGTGCCGGCCACTCGTGTTCGTGGCCGATCACCGACACGGTGGCCGGGTCAAGCACAAAGCGCCTGCCCTCCCGGGGGTCGAGGCCCAGCCGCACTGTGGTGAGCACCCGCAGGATGTGCCCGTGCGCGAACAGCAGCACGTTGCCACCGACCTCGTCAGCGCGTGCCAGCACCTGGGCCGCGCGGGCAGCCACCTGCTCGATGGACTCACCGCCGGGCATATCGCCATCCCACACCGACCAGCCGGGAAATGTTTCCCTGATGGTTGACGTGGTGACGCCCTCGTAGTCGCCGTAGTCCCACTCGCGCAGATCGTCGTCCAGTTGCGGGTCGACAAAGCCGGCGAGCGCGGCGGTTTCACGCGCACGCTCGAGGGGGCTCGAGAGCACCAGCGAGAAGTCGTGCTGCGCAAGCACCGGGGCCAAGGTGACCGCGCGATCGCGGCCTTCCGACAACAGCGGCAGGTCAGTGCTGCCGGTGTGGCGACCGTTCTGGCTCCATTCCGTGGCGCCGTGGCGCACCAGCCAAAGGGTCGCTGCCATCAGCCCTTCCGCTTTGCGCGGGCGATGAAGCCCTCCTGGATCTCCTCGAGCGTGCGGCCCTTGGTCTCAGGCACGAGGAACCACACAAAGATGAAGCCGAGCACCGCGACCACCGCATAGCTGAAGAAGGTTGCGGCCTCTCCGATGAGGTCGAGCAGGCTGAGGAAGGTGAACGAGATGAAGAGGTTGCCGAGCCATCCCACGACGGTGGCGATGGACGCGGCCTTGCCGCGCACGCTCACCGGGAAGAGCTCTGACGCCATGAGCCACGGGATGGGGCCGAGTGAAATGGCGAAGAAGATGACGAAGGCCCAGACGGCCACCACGGTCACCAGGTCGGCGGCGGTGATGGAGCCGCCCGAGGAGAGCAGCGACGACGCGGCGATGACCGACAGGCTCACCGCCATGCCCGCCAGGCCCACGTACAGCAACGGTTTGCGGCCTACCCGGTCGATCATCGCGATGGCGGCGACCGTGGCCAGCACGTTGATCACGCCCACACTCACCGTGGCCCAGATGGCCGCCGACCCGGCCGCGAATCCGGCCTCCTCGAAGATGCGCGGCGCGTAGTAGATGACCGTGTTGATGCCCGTGAACTGCTGAATGATGAAGAGACCCACCGCCACGATGAGCGCCGGGCGCAGCACCGGCTGCACCAGTTCGCGGAACGACGCCGACTTCTCGGCATCGATGCCCTGGCGGATCTCGGTCATCTCACCCTCGACATCGCCGGGGTTCACTTTCTCGAGCACCGCGCGGGCATCGTCGTCACGGCCCTTCGACATGAACCACCGGGGGCTCTCGGGCAGGCCACGCATGCCGATGAGCAGCACGATGGCGGGCACGATTCCCGTGACGAGCATCCAGCGCCACTGCCCGTTGCCCGAGAAGGCCTCGTCATTCACGTAGGCCACGAGGATGCCGATGGTGATCATGAGCTGGAAGAACGACACCAACTGACCGCGGCGCGCTGCCGGGGCGATCTCGGTGATGTACATGGGGGCGGCCACAGCACTGATGCCGATGGCGATGCCGAGGATGAGGCGGGCCACGTCGAGGGCACCCACCCCGGGAGCGACCGCCGATGCGACGGACCCGATGATGAACACCACGCCCGAGGCGATGAGGCTGACCCGTCGGCCGTAGCGGTCGATGACGGCCATGGCGAGCAATGACCCGATAACGGCACCCAGCAGCACGGCCGACACGACCGTGCTCTTGCCGATGTCGCTCAGGTGGAATGCGCCGCCGATGTAGTCGAGCGCACCCGAGATGACCCCGGTGTCGAAACCGAAGAGCAGGCCGGCGAGCGCCGCCACAATGGCGATTCGGGTGACGAGTCCGCTGTTGCCACCCGACCACATGTCGTTGGGTGCTTTGGTGTTGCGGGGGGACGGCATACGGGAAACCTACCGGTGACGGGCGAGCGCTGCGCGTACTGCCATCACCGCACCGGGGCTGGGCGGGCCGCGGAACACCACGAGCGCCTCGCCCGAGCGACGCACGACGGCCGCCAATGCACTGCGATGGCCGGTTTCACCGAGGCTGGCC
>CAIPNN010000099.1 GCA_903866425.1 uncultured Actinomycetes bacterium | reverse complement strand
GCCGGCCTCGAGGTGACCTCGGTCACCGACGTGAGTCCCGTTCCCCACAATGGTTGCCGCCCGCGCAAGCGGCGCCGCGTCTAGGAGGCCGACGTGGCCCGCGATCGTGACCCGCAGTGCAAGCAGTGCCGCCGTGAGGGCGAGAAGCTCTTCCTCAAGGGTGCCCGCTGCTCCACTGAGAAGTGCGCCATTGAGCGCCGCAACTACCCGCCCGGCCACAACGGCCGCGGGCGTATTCGTCAGAGCGAGTACCTCATGCAGCTGCGCGAGAAGCAGCGCGCGCGTCGGTACTACGGAGTGCTCGAGAAGCAGTTCCGTCGCTACTACGAGAAGGCCAGCCGCCAGCCGGGCGTGACGGGTGAGAACCTGCTGCGCCTGCTCGAGCTGCGTCTCGACAACGTGGTGACCCGCCTCGGCTTCGCGGCATCCCGCCGCCAGGCTCGTCAGCTGGTGCGTCACGGGCACTTCCTCGTCAACGGCCGCCGCGTGGACATCCCGTCCTACCAGTGCCGTCCCGACGACATCATCACCATCAAGTCAACGTCCACTGCAGAGGCAGTGGTGCGTGGCGCCACGGAGATCGGCGCATCCGTCGCCCCGTGGCTGCAGGCTGACCACGACTCGCTGTCCGGCAAGGTGCTGAAGGCACCCGACCGCACCGACATCGACACCCCGGTGCGCGAGCAGCTGATTGTGGAGCTTTACTCGAAGTAGGCAGGACCCCGTACCGGCACGCGATGGCCGGGGGCCCCTGACGCGGGGACCCCGGGCCGAGGCCGCCGGAACGGGCATTCGCGTTCATCCACTGACCGGCACTTGGCCGGGAGGAGCAGCAACTACATATGCTCGACATCCACACCCCGCGCATGTCGTACGAGCCCATGTCCGACGTTCTCGGGCAGATCGAGGTCGAGCCGCTCGACCGCGGCTTTGGACACACCTTCGGCAACTCGCTGCGCCGCGTGCTGCTGTCGTCCCTCGAGGGCGCGGCCGTCACGTCGGTGAAGCTTGACGGCGTGCAGCACGAGTTCACGAACGTCAAGGGCGTGCGTGAGGACGTCACCGACATCATCCTCAACCTGCGTGGCCTGGTGTGCCGCCTCATCGGTGAGGCCGATGAGATCGAGGTCGAGCTCAACCGTCAGGGCCCGGGCGTTGCCACCGCCGGCGACATCACCTGCCCGGCGGATCTTGAGATCCTCAACCCCGAGCTCGAGATCGCCAACCTGGAGTCGGGTGCATCGCTCAACATGGTGCTCACCATCGCCCGCGGCCGTGGCTACGTGCCCGCCGACCAGAACAAGGGCCCCGGCACCACCATCGGCGTCATTCCCGTCGACTCGAACTTCTCGCCCGTGCGCCGCGTGCGCTACGAGGTGGGTGCCGCTCGCGTCGGTCAGCGCACCGACTACGACAAGCTCATCCTCGAGGTTGAGACCGACGGCAGCATCGACCCGCGTGCCGCCGTGGCCCAGGCCTCGGCCATCCTCATCGAGCGTCTGGCGATCTTCGCCGACCCGAAGGACATCCGACTGCTCACTGAGGAGGAGCCCGAGCCGCCGCAGCCCGGTGGCGAGATGGCGGGCATCCTCATCGAGGAGCTCGAGCTCGGTGTGCGTTCGTACAACTGCCTGAAGCGCGTGGGCGTTGAGA
Source organism: uncultured Actinomycetes bacterium (assembly GCA_903866425.1). Lineage (GTDB taxonomy): Bacteria > Actinomycetota > Thermoleophilia > Miltoncostaeales > Miltoncostaeaceae > SYFI01. Next base: position 1,738 of record CAIPNN010000099.1, on the reverse strand, counting down.
CCATTGGCGACCTCATCTCGAAGAGCGAGGATGACCTTGCGGCCATCCCGAACTTCGGCAAGAAGAGCGTCGAGGAGGTCAAGGAGAACCTTGCCCGCCACGGTCTTGCGCTTCGCGACGAGTAGCCTGCAAGCCAGCAACAACCAGTAACCGGAGACACAGATGCGACACCGCAAGAGCGGCCCCAAGCTCAATCGTGACAGCGCACATCGCTCGGCGATGGCGGCCAACATGGCCACCGCGCTGCTTGAGCACGGGCGCATCCAGACCACCGAGGCCAAGGCCAAGCTGGCCCGCCAGACGGCGGAGCGCGCGATCACCCTCGGCAAGGCGGGCACGCTGCACGCCCGTCGCCAGGCCATCTCGCTGCTGCGCAACAAGCCCATCACGTACCGGCTGTTCAACGACATCGCACCGGTGTTCAAGGACGTTCCGGGTGGCTACACCCGCGTGACCAAGCTGGGCCCGCGTCAGGGCGACGCCGCACCGATGGTGCTGCTCGAGCTGTCGCGCCCCGTCCCGGCGTCCAACCCGGAGGTTGCCGCATGAGCATCCGCACCCGCATGACCGTCGGCCTCGGCGCCGTGGCCATCGGCCTTGGTGGCATCGCCGCCATCGCATCGCCGGCCGTGGCAACGCAGGCCGCCACGCAGACCGAGATCAACGGCATCGTGGCCGCCACCAACGCGTGGACCACGCAGACGCAGGGCTACACGTACTCCGAGTACACGGTGGGCAACATCGCCGTGTCGTCGGTCAACACGTCGTACGCCCGTGCGCAGATCCTGCCGCTTGCCGCGTACAAGAACCAGATCTCAACGCAGTGGGTGCTGCTCTACGGCGCCGGCTCGCAGTGGACCGTGGTGGATGGCGGGCAGAACTTCTGCGACAACGTCAGCAACGTGCCGCCGGCAGTGGTGAACGACCTGTTCCCGAGTGGCCAGCAGTGTGGGCCCACCTCGAACAAGTACACCCTGGGCAAGCAGACCAACGGTGGCTACACGCTCACGCTTCAGGCGCAGCGTGGTACCGGTTCGAAGAGCAAGTTCGGCACCGTGTACCTGCAGCAGGCCACCACGGGCGGCATCAAGGTGACCGAGCGCAAGATCGGCGGCACCAACGCCTACACGTGGTCGGTCATCACCCAGAAGAACAACTCGTACCTCACCTTCAACGCCCAGAACCAGTGGGCGCTGGTGCAGCTGTACCAGTCGCCGAGCACGCTGTACGCGGTGTACCCCTTCAAGGTGACCGCGTTCGGCCTGACGCCGACCAACACCAAGTAGGACCTGCGCGGTGCCCGCGCTCCGGCTCGATATCGAGTACGACGGCGCGGACTTCGTGGGCTGGGCCGAACAGCCCGGCATGAGAACAGTCGAGGGCGTCCTCCGGGATGCCCTCGACGTCGTTTTCCGCGAGCGCCCCGATATCCGGGTGGCAGGGCGCACCGATGCCGGCGTGCACGCCACCGGGCAGGTGGTGAGCCTGGCCGTGGCGGAGGGCACGGGCGACATCGACCCCACGCGCCTGTATCTGTCGCTGGCGGGGCTGCTGCCCGACGATGTGGCCGTCCGCCGCGTGACCACCGCAGAGGAGGGCTTCGACGCGCGCGCCGACGCGACGTCACGGGTCTACGACTACCGGGTGCTGGTGGGTCCACGCTCGCCGTGATGACATCAAAATATTCGGCCGTTAGTTTGGCCTCCAGCAACCGGACATTGGCCTCGATATCGTCGAT
>CAIPNN010000098.1 GCA_903866425.1 uncultured Actinomycetes bacterium | reverse complement strand
TGGCGCTCACCGAACTCCAGACGGTGCCCGAGGACACGTCGTCGTTGGCCCCGAGGCTCGTGAGCCCGGTGATCGACGATCCGCTGTAGAGCGCGAGCATGGTGTCGTAGTTACTGCCCTGCGTGGTGAGGGTCACCGGCCCCGTGACCGGTGCGGTCCACGAGTACCAGATCGACTTGCCGGTGCTGCCCCACACGCTGACGGAAAGGGGCGTGGGCTCACCGGTTTCGCGCGTTGCCTGTGCGGTGGTGCCCGTGATGCTCCCGGCGTTGCCACCGGTGGTACCGACGGTGCTCGCGTTGGCGAACATGTCGTTGGCCGGGGCCGCATTGATGCTCACCCGCGCGTCGGGTTCCACACTGACCACAGAAGGGTCGGCCTTCAGGCGGGCGATGTCCGCGGGGTCGAGCACGGCGACGAAGCCGTCGATCGCGGTGGAATACACATCGGTGACGTCGTTGCCCCGACGCTCCTCGCCCACTGCCTTTGCGGGTGCGCTGGTGCCCGGGTCGAGCAGCACGATCTGCGGACGGCCTGTGCTGGCGGGCGCGTCGGCGGCCAGCGACGCTGACGCTGTGGCCCCGCCACCGGTGAGCGCCAGCGTTGCCGCGAGCACGATTCGGGTGGTACCGCGGGGCGAGAGGAAGGCCGTGCGCATACCTGCTCGATGGTAGGGGGTCCAACCCCCCCGACAGGGTGGGCAGGGTGCGTTTCGAGCATCTGTTCACGTATTTCTCACAACTTTGGTGCCGGTAGCCTGCCGATATGCCTCCTGTCACCCCGGTCATCTTGCTTCCACCATCTGAGGGCAAGGCCATTGGTGGAGGCGCCCCAGTTGCCGATCTGGCTGGCGGCGGGTTCGGGGCGGCGCTCGGCGATGCCCGGATCGAGGTGCGCGATGCCGTGCGGCGCGTACTGCGGAAGGAAGCCGCTGCGTGCACGCTGCTGGGGGTGCGCGGCGCGCACCTGGAGCGGGCGCTTGACGAGTGGCGTTGCCTCGACGATGCACCCACCCTCCCTGCGGTGGAGCGTTACTCAGGCGTGGTGTGGGGTGCCATTGGCATTGACGATGTGCCAGCACCCGCGCGCCGTCGGCTGATGGCCCGCGTGCTGGTGCCCTCCGGCCTCTGGGGGCTTGTCGCGGCTGACGATCGCATTCCGGCATACCGGCTGAAGATGGGTGCGCGGGTACCACCACTCGGACTGCTGGCCGCCTGGTGGCGACCGCTGGTGACCCAGGCGCTGGTGGCGCGTGCGGGGCGGGGGATGGTGATTGACCTGCTGCCGCAGGAGCACGCGGCCGCCATTGACGTGTCGGCCCTTCGCCCCGGCGCACACGTGCGCGTGGACATCGTGGATGACGGACCAGCGGGCCGTCGATCGGTGGGCCATGCGGGCAAGTCGCTGAAAGGCGCGCTTGCACGGGCCATCGTGCTCGATGACGCCCGCTCCGCTGCCGATGTGGCCGCCCTGCGCGTGGAGGGGCTCGGCCCCGGGCGCGTGGAACATGACGGAGCTGCCGTCGTGTTCACGCGCTCCGGATAGGCCGGACTACTTCTTCTTCGCGGCCGGCTTCTTTGCGGCCGGCTTCGCCGCAGGCTTCGCTGCCGGCTTTGCAGCAGCCTTGGGAGCCGGCTTGGCAGCAGCCTTTGCGGCCGGCTTCGCTGCCGGCTTCGCTGCCGGCTTTGCGGCGGCCTTGGCTGCCGGCTTGGCAGCAGGCTTCGCCGCGGGCTTGGCAGCAGCCTTGGCGGCCGGCTTTGCGGCGGCCTTCTTGGCGGCCGGTGCCGCGGCTTCCTTCGCTGCCTTGGCAGCCTTCTCCTCAGTTGCCTTGGCGGCAGCCTTTTCAAGCGCGGCCCGTGCCATTGCGGTGGCAGCCGGCGGAGTGGACGACAGCGGCGGGCGCACGGTTGAGCGCATGCTGGCGCGGCTCTGCTGTGCAGCGGCGGCGCGCGCAGCAGCAGCAGCCTTGGGGTCGGCCTTCGGCGGCGGCTTGGGGGCCACGCGCTTGCTGCCTGCCTTGTGCTTGATCACCAGCTTGCCGTTGAGGGCGTCGTCGATGAGCTGGCTGGCGGCCTCCTCGTCAACGTTGCGGGCGTACATGAGCTCGCTCACCAGCACGCGGCGGGCGCGCTCGAGCATCTGCATCTCGCCGGGGGACAGGCGGGCGTCCTGCTGGCGCCGCTCAAGGTTGCGCACCACTTCGGCCAGCTCGAGGATGTCGCCGCTTCGCAGCTTCTCCTGGTTGCGCTTGAACCGCTGGTTCCACTGGGCGGGCATCTCGCTGCCGTCAGCCACCAGCACCGACAGCACCTCGTTGACGGCGCGCTCATTGATGACGGGGCGGAGGCCGGCGGTCTCGGCGTTCTCCACCGGCACCATCACGGTCATCGGCGGCTGCAGGATCTCGATCGTCAGGTACTCGCGACGCTCGCCCCGGATCTCATGGACTTCCTTGGCCAGCACCGTTCCCGCACCGTGGTGCGGATAGACGACCTTGTCCCCAACCTCGAACATGCAATCTCCTCTTGCCTGCCTGAATGCCGCGCATCCGGGCGGCGTTTCGTACCGCGCACGGCCTACCAGTTGGCGGGCCAGCGCTCCAGGGTGTCCTCGTGGCGTCGCTTGCGCTCGCGGCGGGCGATCTCCTCGGGGTCGGCCGCATCCTTCTTGGCCTTCCTGAGCGCCTCGATCATGTCGAACCTGCGCTGTTCCTTGTCCTTGGCGTCCTGCGCGGCTTTGCGCTTTGCGCGGGCAAGGGTGCTGTCGTGGTGGGCTCCGAACACGAAGGTACAGGGTATCAAGCCCCCCGTTCGCCTACGAAATGGCGCCTGCGCCTGCGAGTACGAGGATGATGACCCCCACCACCACGCGGTAGACCACGAAGATGTACAGCGTGTGCCGGGCCAGCCACTTGAGCAGGAAGGCGATCGAGGCGTAGCCGACCACGAACGACACGATGGTGGCCACGATGATGGCTCCCCAGTCGCTGCTGCCGGATCCGCTGCCAATCTCCTTCGACAGCTCAAAGAGGCCCGAGAGCAGGATGGCGGGGATGGAGAGCAGGAACGCGAAGCGCGCTGCGGCTTCGCGATCGAGCCCCATGATGAGGCCGGCCGTGATGGTGGCACCGCTGCGCGACACACCGGGAATGAGTGCCAGCGCCTGCGCAAGGCCCACCACGATGGCGTCCTTGCGGTTGACCGACTCGACGGGGCGCTTCTTCGACCCCAGGTAATCGGCGGCGCCCAGAATGAGGCCGAACACGATGAGCGTGGTACCCATGAGGTACAGGCTGCGCGCGCCGTTTTCGATCTGGTGACGGAAGAGGAAGCCGAAGATGACGATGGGAATGGTGCCGATGATCAGGTACCAGCCCATGCGGGCGTTCAGTTCGGAGCGCAGGCGGGGCTGCGTGAGGCTGCGGAACCAGGTGGTGGTCACATCGCGCAGATCGCGCCAGAAATAGATGACCACCGCCGCCATGGTGCCCAGTTGGATGATGGCGGTGAACTGTGCGCCTGGGTCCTCCCATCCGAAGATGGCCGGCACGATGCGCAGGTGGGCGCTGCTGGAGATGGGCAGGAACTCGGTGAGCCCCTGAACGATGCCCAGCACGACTGACTGAAGAAGTGACATCGGTGGCGCACCCTACTGGGGTGCACGGGCGAGGTTTACTTCTTTGGCAGGCGCGCCAACAGCACGTCGCAGGGCGCGTGCTTCGACAGGTGCAGCGCGAACGAGCCCAGCAGCAGCCGTTCGATCTTGCCGCGTTCGGCACCGGCCACCAGCAGGTCAACACCGTTCTCCTGAGCCCACAGGCACACGGCGTCGGCAGGGTTCCCCTGCAGCACCACCGGCACGGCACTGGGTACGCCGGCGATGGCCTCGGTGAGCCATTCGAGCGCAGCATCCTGCATCACCTCGGGGTCGGGCAGGAACACGCCGCCCTCAGCCATGTTGGGAGGGGGCATGGGGATGCTGGTGGCGTGCAGCACCGACAGGCGGGCGCTGCACAGCGAGGCAATGCGGGCGCCCTCCTCGAGGGCCTTTCGCGACCCGGGGCTGTCCTCGACGGCAACTGCCACGTGCGTGTAGGTCTCCATGCGGTAATCGTAGGGGGCCGACGGACGCGGCGGTACCATCGACGCATGGCTGAGCTCACGTCACTTGCCGCGCGCTACGAGGGGCTCATTCTTGATCTTGACGGGTGCCTGTGGGTTGGCGGGCGTGCCATCACCGGGGCGGCCGAGGCCGTTGACGCATGGCGTGCGTCTGGCCGGCCTCTGGTGTTCCTCACCAACGACCCGCGTTCGGCCCCCGAAGACGTGGTGCAGCGGCTGTGGTCACACGGCGTGAAGGCATCGCAGGATGAGGTCGTGACCTCTGGCGTGGTGATGCAGGAGTATCTGGGCGGGCGTTTTGACGGGTGCGACGCCGTGGTGGTGGGGAGCGAGGCGATGGTGCGGCACGTGCGCCTGGCGGGTCTGCGGGTGATCGCCGACGAGAAGCTGGTGCCATCGGCAGATGTGGTGGTGCTGGCCGGGTATCCAGAGGTGAATTACACCGACCTCACCTGGGCCGTGCGCGCGGCGTACTCGGGCGCCACCGTGGTGGCGACCGGGCGCGACCGCATCGTGCCGTCAGATGACGGCGTCATTCCCGGCACCGGGGGCATCGTGGCGTACGTGGAGTACTGCTCGGGTGCCGAAGCCGTTGCGGTGGGCAAGCCGGGGCCCGACGCCTGGCGCATCGCGCAGGAGCGCCTCGGGGTGGACGGCCCGGTGCTTGCGGTGGGTGATCGCCTCGATAGCGACATCGGCGGGGCGGCTGCGGTGGGCATTGATGGTGCACTCGTGCTCACCGGTGTGAGCACGCGTGAGATGGCCGATGCGTGGGATGGTGCGGCACCGGTTGGCGTGGCCGACGACCTGGGCGCGCTGCTCTTGGCCTAGCCCTCCTTGAGGGCCCTGCGGTTCACCTTCCCCGATGCGAGGCGCGGCAGCTCGCTGCGCCACTCCACCGTGGGTGCCGAGTGCGTGCCCAGCTCGCGGGCCACCGCTGCACGGATCTCGTTGGCTGCCGTCGTGGGGTCGGCCCCGTCGACGGCAACGGCCACCGCCACCGGACGCATGAGGCCGCGGTCGTCGGGACGACCCACCACGGCAACCTCGGCCACGGCGTCGTGCCCCAGCACCACGTTCTCCACCGCCACCGGGCTCACCCATTTGGCGTCGACCTTGAACAGGTCGTCGGCGCGGCCCACGTGGCGGTAGATGCCGTCCTCCACCACGAGCATGTCGCCCATGCGAATCCACTCGCCAAACACCAGGTCGCGGGTGATCTCGCTGCGCCGGTGGTAGCCGGAAGTGTTACTCGTGCTCTTGATCCACAGTCGCCCGGGGGTACCTGGCTCCACCTCATGCCCGTCGTCGTCGCGCAGCGACACCTCGGCACCCTCCACCGGCCGGCCGAGGCGCCCCGGCAGGTCGTCGCCAGGGCGGGTGGACAGCACGATGTTGGAGCACTCCGAGCAGCCGAGGCCCTCCACCACATCAAGCCCGGGCAGCACCTCGCGCAGGCGACGCAGCACCGTGGCCGGCAGGGAGTCGCCCGATGACACCCCGAGGCGCACGCTGGCGAGTGCGTCGGATTCGTCTGGGTGCCGCGCGATGAACTCGGCCAACTGCGACCAGAAGGTCGGCACGCCCGTCAACACCGTCACCGCGTGGTCACGGCAGGCGTGCACCACGGTGCGCACGTTGGGCGTGATGCGCGTGTGGATGACATGCGCCCCGCGCCCGAGCGGCCTGAAGAAGCCATTGCCGAACCCAAGCGAGGTGAAGCCGCGGGCCACTGAGTGGCAGGTATCACCGGGGCCGAGCGCGAGCACGTGTGCCGCGTACCCCTCAACCGACGCCTGCATGTCGCGGTGCGCGTGCACCGCCCCCTTGGGGCGTCCCGTCGATCCCGACGAGTACACGATGTACGCGGGGTCCTCGGGGTGCACGGCGGCGATGCCAAGCGGCTCGGCGGCGTCGAGCTGGGCAGGGGAGAGCACGCGCCAGTTGCCCGGCGGCACGTCGCCTTCACTGATGACGATGGCGGGCGCGGCGTCGTCGAGGATGTCGGCGAGCACGCCGGGGTCAGACCCGGGGTCGAGCGGCACGGCCACGCCAGCCGCTGCCGCGGTGCCGAGCACCGCCTGCATCCACGGCCGTCCGTCGCGCATCACCACCACCACGCGTTCGCCCGGCCGGAGCCCGGCACCACGAAGTGCTCCGGCGCTCCGGCGCACGGCCTGCGAGAGATCGTCGAAGTCCCAGGTGCCGTCCTCGTCTGTCACCGCGGGGTCTGCCCCGCGACCCGCACGGCGATGCCGCTCAACGAGCAGGTCACAGAGATTCGCGTTCGGTGACATCTCTGTGATGGGGACTGTCCCCGGGGAGGGTCTGTCCCCATTCGCTCCGTCCATCACCTCGGCCAGGGCGTCGAGGGCATCCATCGGCACGCGGTTTGGCATCACCAGGATTGCGTCGGTGGCACCCGCGTCGGCGAAGGCACGCAGGTGCTCGGCGATCTGCTCGGGCGTGCCCACCAGGCCCTTGCGCTCGAGCCAGCGCAGGTGCGTGGCCGGGTCGGTGTCGAGCGCCGTGGCCTCGGGGGTCACCCACGCGAGCGCTTCGTCACGGTCGCGCATTGGCAGCGCGTAGAGATACGTGGCCACGCGCAGCGGCGTGTCGATGCCCGCTGCCTCGCGGGCCTCGCGGGCGATGGCCACGCGCCCGGCCAGATCGTCGGGGGTGAGGAAGGCCGCGAAGATTCCGTCGGCCCGCTCGCCCGCCAGTCGCAGTAGGCGCTGCCTATGGGCGGCGATGAGGATGGGGGCGTGCGTCGGGCCGGGCGTGCACGGGGCATCGGCGAGCACGCCATCCACCGTGGCGCCCGAAGGGTTGGCGAACATCGCCTGCATCACATCAAGGGCTTCAAGCAGGACCGACGTGCGTTCTCTCGGCTCTGCGAAGGGGTAGCCGTAGGCCTCGTGCTCGCCGTTGTCCGACCCCGTGCCGAGCCCCACGATGAGGCGGCCGGCGGCGATGTGATCGAGCACCGAGGCCATCTTCGCCCCGAGAGCCGGCGGGCGGTACGCGGCTGAGAGCACCGCGGTGCCGAGGCCGATGCGTCGCGTGACCGCCGCGATGGCGGCGAGTCCGGTGAAGGCATCAATGGCGGCATCGCCATGCAGTCGCCCCGGGGTCCACAGGTGGTCGTTCAGCCAGGCGTGGTCGAAGCCCAGCGACTCGGCGCGGATCGCGGCGTCACGCAGTTCCACCCATGACGATGCGTACTGGGGCAGCCTCACACCCAGCCTGAGGCCGGGTCCGCTCCCCACGGGGGTCATCCCCCGAGGACGAGCACCACGTCGACGTCGGGCTCAACCGTGACGGCGGCCGACTCGATGGTGCTGCCGGCGACCAGCGGCTGCTCCGACTGGGCTCCCAGATCGGCGGCAACCTGCTTGGCAGCGGCATCCTCGCCGGTGCGGTAGTACGCGATGGTGGTGGGCTGCACGGCGGCGTTGCCCTTGCCCACGTTCACGTATCCGATGGCCTCGGCCTGTGCCTGTGTCTTGGCGGCCAGCCCGGCGGTTTCGGTGCCGTTGAGCACCACCAGCTTGATCTGGTCGCGGGCGGGTGCGCCCGACACGGTGGCGCCAGTGGTGTCGGTGGTCGCCGTGGTACCCGTCGTACTCGTGGTGGAAACCGTGGCCGTGGTGCCCGTGGTGTCGGCGGCAACCGTGCTCGCGGCCGGCGCCGTGGCCGTGGTCTCAATGGCCGTGCCCACCGGCGGCAGGGTGACGCCACCACCGTCGCCGCGGGCAAACCACCCGATGACGAAGCCGATGACGATGCACGACACGCCCAGAAGCACAGGACGTGCCCAGGCGTTGGTGCCGCCGCGTGAGGAGTCGTTTCCAGCCATAACCGCGGGCGACTCTACCCCACATCGCTGCAACAGCGTCGTCGCAGGCCCATCTTGCGCCTGTGACGCCGCAACCTGCTGCTATGGTGCCCGCAGGCCAACGGGCCGTCCGGCGCCAGCAGCATGTTCCCGCGCCGACCGCCTCCGGTCTCCTTGTCCGCATCGGTTCCCCCTTGGAGCCGGCGCCCGTGTTGGCATGTGCCCCCGGGCTGAGAGGCGCGATATGGCATGAGTGTGCCCACAGAGACGACCGACGTCCTCGCACCCGCCGAGCGGCTCGAGGCTGCGCTGGCCGATCCGGCCACGTGGTGGCCCGGGGTCGTGCTGCGCGAGCACCAGATCGAGGCCCTCGACGAGCTCGCCGTCCGGTTGCGCGCAGGCGCGTCACGCACATGGATCGACGCCCCCACCGGCAGCGGCAAGACCATCACCTTCTGTGCCCTGGCTGCGGCACTTGACGGATCGGCCGTCATCCTCGTGCCCCGGCGCAACCTGGCGGAGCAGACCGCCAAGGCGCTCAGCACCTTCTTCCCGAACGTCACGTTCAGCGCCGACGGCGTCACCGACATCGGCAAGCCCGGCGTGACCATCTGCACGTACCAGGCGGCCCTGCGCCACGTGGACGAGGCCAACTGGGGCGATGTGACGCTGCTCATCTGCGATGAGGCCCACACCACGTTGGGCCAGCAGACGCGCAAG
>CAIPNN010000097.1 GCA_903866425.1 uncultured Actinomycetes bacterium | reverse complement strand
CGAGAGCAAGCAGCAGGACGTGCTGATGGCGGGCTACCTCGGCTCCATCGGGTTTGCATTCCCGGCAGCCATGGGCGCGTGGGCCGCGGTGCACGACCGGGGCGAGCAGCGCGACATCGTGGCCATCGCCGGCGACGGCGGGTTTGGCCAGTACCTCGCCGACTTCACCACCGCCGTGAAGTACGGCATGAACATCACGCTGGTGCTCATCCACAACGGGCAGCTCGGCAAGATCAGCAAGGAGCAGCGCGCGGTTGGCGACCCCGTGTGGCAGACCTCGCTGGTGAACCCCGACTTCTCCGAGTACGCGCGTCTGTGCGGTGGCTGGGGTCGGCGGGTTGCGCGCATCGACGATCTCGACGGCGCCGTGCGCGAGGGCCTGTCGTACGACGGCCCCGCCATCGTCGAGGTCATGGCCGACGCGGAACTCATCTGATGACTGCCGGGGTGCGCAACACCGTCATCATCCTGGGCATCGCCGCCCTGGCCGTGGTGTGGCAGCGCGCCTTCTCGTTTGCGGTGGCGGGCATCTCGTGGATCATCTCGATCCTGTTCGTGGTGGCCATTGCCGCCGCGGCCGTGCAGTACTTCCGCAGCAAGCCGCTGGCGTGGCTGGTGCTGCGCCCGTGGCAGCGCGCCGTGGTCATCATCTCTGGGCTCGCCATCGCGTTCTTGGTCATCGCGGGGTACCCGCTGCTGGCCGACCGCATCACGCCACTCGGGTGGATCGCGCTGATCGCCGCGTTCGTGCTGCTGATCTGGTGGGTCATCCGCGACAGCAGGCGACTCTGACGCGCTGCTGATTTGTGACGCCCCGCGCGCAATGGGTGCGTCGGGTGTCCATAGGTTCGATGCATGCGGAAATCGGGCATGCATCGCGAGCGCGGACAGGCAGCGGTGGAGTTGGTGGCACTGCTGCCACTCATCGCGCTTCTCGCCATGGGCGGGGTGCAGGTGGTGGCAGCGCTCAACGCATGGAGCGCTGCGCATGAGTCGGCACGGGCGGGGGCACGGGCCGAGTTGGTGGGGGTACCGGCGCGCGACGCGGCGCGCGCGGCGATCATGGGCGCACCGGCACGGAACCTGCATGTTGATGCGACCACGCGTGCCGACGGCACGCACCGTGTGCGGGTACGAAGCACCATGCCGCGCCTGCTGCCGTGGTTGCCCGTCCCCACCGCGTCATCGCAGGCCGAGGCGCGGCCGTGAGGCACCAGCAGGGGCAGGCGTCGATCGAGGTGCTCGCCCTGGTGCCCGTGATGGTGCTGCTGCTGATTGTCGCGGTACAGGTGATGTCGATGCTGGCGGGGGCATCCGCAGCGCAGGATGACGCCCGCGTGCGGGCGCTTGCCGCGCGCGGGAGGGCGGGCGCCACAGCGGTGGTCACAGGGGCCAGCACGGTGCCCGTGCTCCCCGCGCTGGGATGGCGCATGCGGGCGCCGTCGATGCGCGTGGGGGTACGCGTGCCGTGATGCGCACGGCCAGTGGTGAACGCGGCCAGGCGATGCCGCTGGTGCTGGCCGCGGTGGCGCTGGTGGTGGCAGCCATGACTGGCGCGGTCGTGCTCGCAGCCACGCGCATTGCGCAGGGAGGTGCCCGGGTGGCCGCCGACCTGGCCGCGCTGTCGGCGGGCCGCGCGATGCTTGATGCCCTGCCCGGTGCGATGGTCGACCCGTGGGACCTGCGCCGTCGCCTGCTGGCGGTCTCTGATGACGCCGCGCGCAGGTCGGCCACCGCGTCAGGTGCGCATGTGGTGAGCGTGCAGCTTGTGCCGGGTGGTGCGGTGCCCACCGAGGTACAGGTGCGGGTGCGCCGCCCCGCGCCCATGGGGCTGACGGTGACGGCCACCGCGCGCGCGGGCATCGCGGCGTCGGCATCAATGGGCGATGAGGGCCCGGTGGGCTGGGCCACTGGCGGCGGGTACAGCGGGCCGCTCGTCTACCGCGACTCCAAGCCTCTGTGCCCGGCCACAGCCGCTGCGTTCGACCAGATGGATCGTGCGGCGCATGCCGCCGGGCTCGATCTTGTGGTGGTGAGCGGATTCAGGTCGGACGCCGAGCAGGCCGTGCTGTTCGCGCGGCATCCCGACCCGAAGTGGGTGGCACGTCCGGGGCAGAGCCGGCACCGGAACGCCACCGAACTCGACCTCGATGTGAGCGGCGGCGTGTACCCGTGGCTCGTGCGCCACGGCAACGCGTTCGGATTCGTGCAGCGGTACTCGTGGGAGAACTGGCACTGGGGGTTCGTCGCCGGCTGCGGCGCCGGGCAGCCGGGGGCCACAGCGGTTGCCGCAACAGCCCTGCCGGCGTGGGTGCCTGCGCGCTATCGGGGGGTCATCACGGCATCTGCGCGCGCCGCGGGAGTGACGCCGGTACTGCTGGCCGCGCTGCTGGAGGCCGAGTCGGGGTTCAACCCGCAGGCGGTGAGTACTGCGGGCGCGCAAGGCATTGCCCAGTTCATGCCGGGCACGGCCGCGGGCATGGGGGTGCGCGACCCGTTCGACCCCGACCAGGCAATTGCCGGTGCTGCGCGGTTGATTGCCGCAGGCCTGCGCGAGTTCGGGTCGGTGCCGCTGGCCCTTGCGTCCTACAACGCGGGCAGCGGGGCAGTGCACCGGTACGGGGGAATCCCTCCGTACCCGGAGACACGGGCGTACGTCGCGCGCATCATGGCCCGCGCCGGTGAGGGTGCCGCACTCGCGGGCCCAGGTGCCGCCGTGGTGCTGGTGCGTGCCGGTGACCTGATGGCCTGACCCCGGGCACTCGTATACTCGGTGAGATGGCCACCGCGCCGCTTCGCGAGCAACTCGCCGCCCTGCCTGATGCGCCGGGTGTGTACCTCTTCCGCGACGCCGCTGACCGCGTGATGTACGTGGGCAAGGCGAAGTCGTTGCGCAAGCGTGTGTTCTCGTACTTCGAGGCACCGGTACGCGGGCCGGAGGGGTCGGGCGAATCGCACCCCGGGCCCAAGGCGGGCCTGCATCCACGCACGGTGGAGATGGTGTCGCGCATCGACCGCATGGAAGCCCTGGTGGTGAACACCGAGGCCGAGGCGCTCATCCTCGAGGGCAACCTCATCACCACGCACCGGCCCGCGTTCAACGTGAAGCTGCGCGACGACAAGAGCTACCCGTACATCGGCATCAGCCTCGACGAGACCTACCCGCGCGTGTACTTCACGCGTGAGAAGCACCGTCGCGACCGCGTGTACTTCGGGCCGTTCTCAAGTGCGTCGAAGGTGCGCGAGACGCTCTCGCTGATCGGCAAGATCTTTCCGAATCGCCCGTGCGAGGGGCCGGAGCCCGGCAGACCGTCGGGGATCCCATGCCTCGACTACCACATCAAAAGGTGCATGGCGCCGTGCGTGGACTACATCTCGCGGGACGACTACCGCCACCTGATTGACCAGACCATCGCCTTTCTCTCAGGGCGCTACCGCGGGCTGGAGCACGAGCTCGAGGCGCAGATGAAGGACGCCGCCGCCGGCCAGCGCTTTGAAGACGCCGCGCTGTACCGCAACCGCCTGAACGCCGTGCGCCACCTGATGGAACGGCAGCTGGCCAACAGCGAGAGCATGGGCAGCGTCGACGTGATCGGCGTGGCCGTTGACGACGACGGCGAGGCCGCGAACATCCAGGTGCTGCAGGTGCGCGACGGCGTGCTGGGCGACCGGCAGTCGTTCTTCATCGACCCGGCCGGGTCAACGGACGCATCGCTGATCGTGGAGCAGTTCGTGCTCGAGTACTACGCGCTGGGGCTTGCGATCCCGCCGCTGGTGGTGGTGCCGCAGGGTGTGGACACCAACCCCATCGAGGCGCTGCTGGCCGAGCGTCGCCAGAGCGGGGTGGAGGTGCGGGCATCGGAGCGGGGCGAGAAGCGCCGCATGCAGGAGATGGCCGAGCGCAATGCCCGGCTGGCGCTCGATCAGGATCGTGCCCGCGTCGCCCGCACGCGCGACCGCCGCACCGCCGCGCTCGGCGACCTGCAGGAGCGGCTGGGTCTGGACGCCCCGCCACTGCGCATCGAGTGCTTCGACATCTCCAACCTCGGCGCCACGTATGCCGTGGCCTCGATGACGGTGATGATCGGCGCGGCCCCGGCTCGCGCGCACTACCGGTCGTTCACCATGCGCACCGAGGGTGGCCCCGACGACTTCGCCCGCATGGAGGAGGCCATCGGCCGCCGCATGACCCGCCTGGCGCAGCAGGACGACGATGTGAGCCTGGGTGCCCGCCCGTCGCTTGTGGTGATTGACGGCGGCAAGGGGCAATTGGCCGCCGCCCAGCGCGCCATGAAGGCAGCCGGCGTGGATGTGCCCATGGTGAGCCTGGCCAAGCGCATCGAAGAGGTGTTCGTCCCCGGGCGCAGCGACCCCATCCTGATGCCGGAGGACTCCCCGGGGCTCCGGCTGCTGCAGCAGGTGCGTGACGAGGCCCACCGGTTTGCGGTGCGCCACCACCGCCTGCGACGGGGCAAGGGCATGACCGCGAGCGCGATGGATTCCTTGCCCGGCATCGGGCCCGCGCGCCGGCGTGCGATCCTGCAGCACTTCGGTTCGCCCGAGCGGTTCATGTCGGCGAGCCGGGATGAGTTGGAGGCGGTACCGGGGTTGCCGCCGAAAGTGGCACGTGACCTGTACGAGCACTTGAGCAAGGGCGGTACCCCCGAGCAGTCGGGGGCCGTGAGCGGATCGGGGAACAGCGGGTGGACCTGACCATCATCACCGGGCTGTCCGGGGCGGGGAAGAGCGGCGCCATCGGCGCCTTCGAGGACGCCGACTACTTCTGCATCGACAACCTGCCGCCGCGGCTGCTGCCGGCGCTGGTTGACCTGTTCGAACTCGAGGGCAGCAAGGTGGAGCGCGCCGCCCTGGTGTGCGACGTGCGCGGTGGCGTGTGGTTTGACGAACTGCTGCGCGACCTGGACGAGGTGCAGAAGGCCGACGGCATCCGCCCGCGCATCTTCTTTCTCGAGGCATCCGACGACGCACTGCTGCAGCGATTCCGCGAGACCCGTCGCCGCCATCCCCTGGCCGAAGGTGGCGAGGTGCTGCGCGGCATCGAGCGCGAACGGGAGATGCTTGCCGCGCTCCGCCGACGCGCCGACGTCATCATCGACACCACGGGCATGAACCCGTGGGATCTGCGCGAGGCCGTCGCCCGCGAGATGGCGCCAGGTACGGCACCGCGCATGCGGGTGACCTTTGCCTCGTTTGGTTTCAAGCACGGCGTGCTGCGCGAGGCCGACCTGATGTTCGACGTGCGATTCCTGCGCAACCCGCACTACGTGCCCGAGCTCACTGCGCTGACCGGCAAGGATTCGTCGGTGGCCGACTACGTGAAGGCCGATGCCGACTACCCGGAGTTCATGAGCAAGCTGGAAGGGCTGCTCGACTTCGTGCTGCCCCTGTATGAGGCCGAGGGCAAGCGCCACCTGGTGGTGGGCATCGGCTGCACGGGTGGGCGCCACCGCAGCGTCACCATCGCAGAGGCACTTGCCGCGCGGTATCGCGGTGAGTTCGACGTGACGGCGGCGCATCGCGATGCCGGCAAGTCGCCCGAAGTGCGGGGCGCATGAACACCCCGCACGTGGTCGCACTGGGTGGGGGCACCGGGCTGTCGTCGCTGCTGCGCGGCCTGAAGCACCGCGACCTCGATATCTCTGCCGTGGTGAGCGTGTCGGACGACGGCGGGTCGTCGGGCCGCCTGCGGCGTGAGCTCGGGATGCTGCCGCCGGGTGACGTGCGCAACGTGCTGGTGGCGCTGGCCGACGACGAGTCGCTCATGGGCCGCCTGTTCCAGCACCGGTTCGCCGATGGCGATCTGTCGGGCCACCCCTTTGGCAATCTCATCCTGGCCGCTCTCACCGAGGTGACCGGTTCGTTTGATGAGGCCGTGCGCGAGGCATCGCGCGTGCTCAAGGTGAACGGCCGTGTGATTCCGGCGACGCTGCAGCACGTACGCCTGTGGGCCGAGCGCGAGGACGGCAGCGAGTCGTGTGGCGAGACGCTCATCGCGTCGGGGGTGGGTGCGTGCCGCCGCGTGTGGCTCGACCCCGAACCCAACGCCCACCCCGATTCGGTGGCGGCCATTCACGACGCCGACCTGGTGTTGCTGGGTCCGGGGTCGCTGTTCACCAGCGTGCTGCCCCACCTGGCGGTGGGGGAGATTGCCGATGCCGTGCGCGACGCCCCGGGACTGCGCGTGTACGTGTGCAACATCATGACCCAGCCGGGGGAGACCGACGGCATGGACGCCGTGGCGCATCTCGACCGCGTGCTTGAGATGGCCCCGGGCGGGGTTGATGTGGTGGTGGTGCACGCCGGGGCACTCGATGCCGGGTCGGTCGCGCACTACGGGGCGCAGGGCCAGCAGCCGGTTGTGGTGGATGTCGGCGCCCTGGCATCGCGTGGGGTGCGTGTGGTGACTGCCGACATCGCCGAGAGCGATCGCGTGGTGCGTCACGAGCCCGAGCGCCTTGCCGATGTGCTTCTTCCCCTGGCGCTTGAAGGAGCGGGCAGGCGGGCCGAATCGGCCTCTGCATACCCCGCATCGTTGGGTTAGCGCTGCGTTAAATGCCCCGCTAATAGCGATGAAATAACGCCCCATTTCGATCGCGTGAAGGATTCGTAGCACTTGTAACGAATAGCGCGACGCCCGTAAAGTGTCGTCATCACGACGCCGCTTGTCGTGTGCCGCGTACCCACCTCATCGTATTTTCGGGTCCGCGGGATCCCTGTCCTGATTCCATAAAGGAGCTCTCACATGGGTGCTCGCGCAAAGGCGATTTTTCCGCTCGCGCTGGTCATTGGAGTTCTGTCGTTCCTGTGGACTGAGTTCTCGCTGAACTTCACGTTCCACTGGGTGACCGTGTCTGGCACGGACCTTCCCGGTTCGGTCGGCGTTCCGCAGAACTTCCACCTGATTCTTCCCGTGGCCTTCATCTCGTGGGGCCTGTTCTTTGCTGCTGGTGGCGACAACGCCGCCTTCGGCAAGATCTTCCTGGCCGCCGTCTTCGGTACGGTTGCTGCGCTGATCACGATTCCGCTGGCCTACAAGACGGCTGCATTCCCTGACTTCTGGGGCATCGCTCTCTGGGTCGGCATCTTCGCCTTCATCCTCGTGCTTATTCTCATCGCGGGTGACTGGTACTACGTCGCAGGTACGTTCCCGTGCTTCGCGGCTGTCTTCCTCTGGTGGGTTGCCACCGGCATGGACGGTTGGGCGCCTCTTGGTGCTGACACCCTCGGTGCTGACGGCAAGACCGCTGGTCTCGGTGCGTTCGGTGGTCTTGTTTCGACCCCGTGGGCATGGGTGTGGTTTGACACCTTCGTGACCCTGGTCTGTGGTCTGATCCTCGGCATCGTGTCGGGCAAGCTGGCCGCTCTCCTCACCCCGAAGCCCAAGGAGGCCTAGGCCACACGGTCTAGACACCCTTTGCTTCACCCTCGGGGGGGTCTTCGGACCCCCCCGAGGTCGTTTTGCGCCCTGCGATTCGGGCAGGAACGGTGGTGTCCAAGCGTGAACTGTGGGGGGAGTGAACCCACAACCCACCCGGGGGGACCGCATGGGAACCAACGCAGTGAGCGAGCGGAATCAGAGCTGGGTCGATTTCGCTGGCGTGATGCTCCTGATTTCGGGCATCTTCAACATCATCTACGGGGCCGCCACGCTTGGCAGCTCCGACTACTTCGTCAACAAGATCCTCTACTGGAACATGGAGGGTTGGGGCTGGTCGATCATGATCGTCGGCGTCATCCTCGTGTCGACGGCGTGGTTCATCTTCCAGAACAACGTGTACGCCGAGGTGTTCGGCGTGATCGTGGCTGTGGCCAGTGCATTCCTGCACGCGAGCACCCTGCAGTTCTCGCCGATCTGGAGCCTGATCGTGCTGATCATCAGCATCCTGATCATCTACGGGCTCGTGGTGCACGGCGACATCCGCGGCCGTTGGGGCCAGCCCGCGAGCTGACCTTCCGTACTGCGTGATGGTCGAATGACCCGACTCCGGGGGCCTCGCGGCCCCCGGAGCGCGTTTTCGGGGGCCACCGGTTAGGCTTCGCCCCGCTTTTCGACCCAAGAAGGGGAGTGTGATGGCGGTACGCGTGGGCATCAACGGCTTCG
>CAIPNN010000096.1 GCA_903866425.1 uncultured Actinomycetes bacterium | reverse complement strand
GCCGGCACGCGCTGAAGCAGGCTCTGGTTGACATGGGCTACGAGCTGGACAAGGACGAACTGAACGAGGTGTTCGCCCGGTTCAAGGATCTGGCCGACCGCAAGGGCGAGATCAGCGCCATGGACCTCGACGCCCTCATGGGCGATGAGATGCGCGCCGACCACACGCACTCGCTCGACCTGCGTGAGATCTCGTTCTCGGGGGCCTCGGGCGACGCCGCAACCGCCCGTGTCGTGGTGCAGGGCGCCGAAGGTACAGAGCACGCGGGCGAGGGCACCGGCGATGGCCCCGTGGCCGCCTTGATGGGCGCGATTGACTCGGCGGTTGGGTCGGCAGGCACCTTGCTCGAATACTCGGTGTCGGCTGTCACAGCCGGACCCGACGCGCTTGGTGAGGCGCGGGTGCTCTGTGAGATCAACGGCAGGCAGTTCACCGGTCAGGGCGTGTCCCCGGACGTGCTCGAGGCCTCGGCCATCGCGTACCTACGCGCCGTGACCGCCAGCAGGAACGCAGCAGACGAGAGAATGGCCGACAGCGGCGTCTAGCCGGTCGGACCACGACGAAGCGACGAGGGGATTGGCTGTGGGGAAGACGCTCTTCCAGAAGGTGTGGGATCTGCACGAGGTGGTGCCCGAGGGCAAGGACGGCCCGGCCATCATCTACGTCGACCTCCACCTGGTGCACGAGGTGACATCGGCGCAGGCCTTCGACGGCATCCGCATGGCCGGTCGCACGGTTCGCCGTCCGGATCGCACGCTCGCCACCGCTGACCACAACGTGCCCACCGTGGGCCGCGAGCGCGGCATCGAGGACGAGCTCTCCCGCCTGCAGGTGGAGGCCCTCGAGCGCAACGCCGCCGAGTTCGGCATCCCGATCTTCTCGCTCAATTCGCCCCGTCAGGGCATCGTGCACGTGATCGGGCCGGAGCTCGGTTTCACGCAGCCCGGCATGACCATCGTGTGCGGCGACAGCCACACGTCCACGCACGGCGCATTCGGTGCGCTTGCGTTCGGCATCGGCACCTCTGAGGTGGAGCACGTGCTGGCCACCCAGACGCTGCCGCAGGGCATGCCGCGCACCATGCGCATCCTCTTCGAGGGCGACATGGGCCCGGGAGTGGAGGCCAAGGACCTCATTCTGGGCGCGATCGGCCAGATGGGTGTCTCGGGAGCGCAGGGCCACGTGGTGGAGTACGCCGGCAAGGCCATCGAGGGGCTCTCGATGGAAGGCCGCATGACCGTCTGCAACATGTCCATCGAGGGTGGGGCGCGCGCCGGCATGGTGGCGCCTGACGACACCACGTTCGCCTACGTCGAGGGGCGCATGGCGGCCCCGAAGGACTTCGCGGCTGCCGTCGACCGCTGGCGCCAGTTGCCGAGCGACGCCGATGCCACGTACGACCGCGAGATGGTCGTCGATGTCGCAGCGCTCGACCCGCAGGTGACCTGGGGCACCACGCCCGGCATGGTCGCGCCCATCACGGGCCGCGTACCCACGCCCGAGCAGTACGACGACCCGCAGGATCAGGAGGGCGTGCGCCGCTCGCTCGAGTACATGGGCCTGAAGGGCGGCGAGGCCATTCAGGACATCGCCATCGACACCGTGTTCCTGGGCTCATGCACCAACGGCCGCATTGAGGACCTGCGCGCCGCTGCCGACGTGATGCGCGGCCGGAAGGTGAAGGACGGCCTCCGCGCCATGGTGGTTCCGGGGTCGATGGCCGTGAAGGCGCAGGCCGAGTCGGAGGGGCTCGACAAGGTGTTCACCGACTCGGGCTTCGAGTGGCG
>CAIPNN010000095.1 GCA_903866425.1 uncultured Actinomycetes bacterium | reverse complement strand
GGCCGCCAGGTGGAGGGCCGCGTGGCCGTGCATGACGCCTGCCACCACCTGCAGGCGCAGGGCCTTGGGCCCGAGATCCGCCGCACGCTGCGCGACGCCGGGGCCACGCCCGTTGACCTGGGCGATGGCGGCCGGTGCTGCGGTGCCGGCGGTATGTACGCCGCACTTGAGCCCGGAATGGCCGCGACGCTCGGCGAGCAGAAGGCCCGGGCCATCATCGCCACCGGCGCACCGGTGGTCGCCGTGGCCAACCCCGGCTGCGCAATCCAGATCCGCGCACATCTCGATGCGCTGGGGTCTGACGTCGAGGTGCGTCACCCGCTGCAGATCGTCGATTAGGTGCGCCGCCGGCCCCGCCCCCCCGGCAGGGCCAGCAGCGCGGGCGCAGCCTGCCACATCCACGGGTCGCAAGGAATCGTTCTGCACAAAGCGTGGGGGTATCCAGAGGCTGTGGCCTCGTGCGGTAGCGTCGCGGCGTGGGATTCGGGAAGAACGACGTAAAGCGCGCGGCCGACCGCGTGGCACGTGCCAGCGGACTCGCCGCCCACGAGGACCGACGCATGATCCGCGCGGCCTACGCTGGAATCCTCGGCCGCGAGCCCAACGCCGATGAGGTGGCCCACTGGCAGGCCGAGATCGCCGACGGCATGACCTGGGAGCGCTTCATCACGCTCATGCGCACCGCGCCCGAGTTCGCCGGCGGGCAACTGAAGGCGATCGCCGCCCTCGACGGCGCGGTTGAGGTGGCGCTGGTGGGTGGCGCCCCCGTGGGTGGCCGCCCCATCCGATTCCGCGCCGCGGCCAGTGACTCGGTGGTGCTGCCCTCACTGCTCGACAACAACGGCTGGTGGGAACACCACGTGACCCGCGCGCTCATGGCCATCGTGCGCCCCGGCGATGTGGTGGTTGATGGCGGGGCCAACGCCGGGTACATCACGGTGGTGGCCGGAGCACTCACGGGCCCCACAGGCGCGGTGGTGGGCATCGAGCCCGCGGCCGACCCGCGCGCATGGTGCGAGGCCAACCTCGCCCTCAACGGCATGGACCACGGCTCAGTACTGCCCCTTGGCCTGTGGGACGAACCGACCACCCTGCAGATACGCGTGGTACAGGGCGCAACCACCGCGGCCCACCTCGTGACCGACCCCTCCCTGCCGCTGGCCGAGAACGAGGTGGCCGTTGACGACATCCCGTGTACCAGCCTCGACGCCCTGGTGGACGACGGCCGCGTTGACGGCAGCCGCCTGCGCGTGGTGAAGCTGGTGGTGCAGGGCAGCGAGCCACGGGCGCTCCGCGGCATGCGCGACATCGCCGACAGCGGCAACGCCCCGTACGTCATCTGCCACGTCAACCAGCGGTGCCTGGCACAGCTGGGTCATACCCCGGCCGACATCGCATCCGAACTCGATGCCCTGGGCTACCGCATGACGGTGCTGCCCAAGCAGCGGCAGCAGCAGTGGTTTGCGCACCTGCCCCCCGAGGCCGAACTGCCCGACCTCGGCCTTCGCAAGGTGGACGACCTGGCCGCACTGGTGGCCGGCCTGCCGGCGGCCGACGACCCCATCGAGGTGCTTGCCCTCCCCGCATGACCGGGTGATGGTTGAGCCGGAACCTCCGCGGGCCATGCCCGTGTTGCAAGAGGGTTACCTACGCAGCACCCCGCCGGTCCCCGCCGGAGCACCTCAACCCTGATGGAGCCGAACGTGCAATCCCGTGGCATCGCAGTCATCGCACACCGCACCGCAGTCCCCCGTGGCCCGGGCATCCCCGGATCGCCTGACCACCTCATCCGCCCCGGAATCGGCGCGGGCGGTGTGCGCATCGGCATGACCGAGGGGCAGACCCTGCGGGTGCTCGGCGCGCCCGACGCGCGTGACGAACACGACGGCGTGGTGACCATCACCTGGGCCGGCATCGCCGTGCGCTCCATCGCCGGCCCCGGTGGCCGCGTGATCGAGGTACTGGTGACCGACCGCGACATCCGCACGGCCGACGGCATCGGCGTCGGCTCAACCGTTGCCGAGGTGAAGGCCACGGTGAGCAACCCCGAGTGCGAGCCCGGTCGCATCATCCGCCTGGCCGACACCGCCCTGCCGGGCGACCGCGTCACTACCTTCCGGCTGGGACGCGGCCGCACGGTGACGGCGATCGAGGTGGGCCGAATCCTCGGCTGAGAGCGGCAACCGGCACCGTGCTACGGTGAAGCACATGGAGCAGATCGGCATCAGGGCGCTCAAGCAGAACGCATCAGCGGTTGTTGCCCGCGCCGCAGCGGGCGAAGCGCTGGTGATCACCGACAACGGCAGGCCGGTCGCCCAGATCATGCCGCTGCCCGCCGACCGCCTAGACGCGCTCGATCAGGCCGGCCTGCTGCGCGCGGCGACTGCGACAGCCAGCGAGATCGGCCCGCCCGCGCCGCGCGATGGCAGACGGACGCTGGGTGACGCCCTGCGCGAGATGCGCGACGAGGACGACCGCTGAGCACCATCGGGGCCTGGTATCTCGACTCGTCCGCACTGGTGAAGTTGGTGGCGGCCGAAGCGCACTCCGCGGCCATGTACCGCTGGCAGGAGGAGGCTGAGGCACGACTGGTGACCTCCGACCTCGGCGAGGCCGAGGTGCTGCGCGCCGTGCGTCGGGTGGACACCGGCCTGATGGACCGCGCCCGTGCGGTGCTCAGCACCATCGACATCGTTCCGCTCGACCGGGCGCACCTGCAGCAAGCCACCCTCATCGCGCCCGCGCACCTGCGCACGCTTGATGCGATCCACGTGGTGAGCGCCCTCGACCTCGGCGACCGCCTCCAGGGCTTTGTCACGTACGACGACCGTCAGGCGCAGGCTGCACGCGAGCACGGCATGCGCGTGGCAAGTCCCTCCTGACGTGGCAAAGTGCCATCCATGACCGATGACGCACCTCAGCTCGGCCCGCGCGCCGACTTCTCAGTGTCCTGCATCGTTGATGCGCCCCGCGAGCGTGTGTTTGCGGCGTACACCGACCCGGCAGCCATCCCCTACTTCTGGGCGCCCGAGGGCGTCATCATCCCGCCCGAGAGCGTCGAGCTTGTGCCCGAGCCCGGTGGCGCGTTCAACATGGTGATGATGGTCAACGACGACGCCTACCCGATGACCGGCACCTTCAGCGACATCAAGGAGCCGGAGTTCGTGCAGTTCGTCGAGCCGGGCCTCGGCATCACGTGCACCATCTCGTTCAACGAGCTGGCCGACGGCCGCACCGAGATCGACGTGCGGCAGACCGACGTGCCCGAGGAGTACCGCGGCGAGATGGCCGAGATGGGCTGGGAGAGCTCCTTCAACCGCCTCAAGGCCTACCTGGCCTAGGCGGCGGCGGGGCTCAGGCCAGGCGCCGAACGGCGCCGTCGGCCAGCACCACCACGGCGCCGGCGTCGTGGGCGCGGAGCAACCGGGTTCCGGCCTCGGGCCCACCGAGGATGAGCGCCTTGGTGAGCGCCTCGGCCATCCAGCCCGTGCGGGCGATCACCGACACCGACGCCACCTCGGCATCGGTGGGCGCACCGGTGTCTGGATCGAGCAGGTGATGCGCCACGCTGCCGTCGCTGCGCACCCATCGGCGCTTGCGCACACCACTGGTGCACACCGCACCCCGGGTGAGCGTGACCGTCGCCACCTCGGGTGCCTCGGGATCGCGGGGGTCGTCGATTCCGATTCGCCATCCCCCTGATGGGGTGATGCCCCGGCACCGGATGTCGCCGCCGAGGTTCACAAGCGCTCCACCGACGCCGCGGCGGATGAGCCCGGCGGTGACCATGTCGGCCGCCAGCCCCTTGCCGATGCCACCGGGGTCAAGCGCCCGGCCCGCGGGCACCGTCACCAGCCCGGCGCGCTCATCAAGGCGCAACTGTGCACCGCGCGGACGGGTGGCCGGCGTCATCACGACACGCGCCGACGGTGCCGCGGGTGCCGCGAGGGCACCGTGATCGCGGTCGTAGCCGAGCGCCAGCATGTCACCGCCCATCAGCGGGTCGAAACGGCCACCCGTGAGATGCTCGGCACGCAGGGCGCGTCGCACCAGCATGCGGGTGTCAGGCGAGACCGGGATGGCCCTCCCCGATGCCGCGTTCATCCCCGAGATCTCGCTGTCGGGGCGAAAGCGCGACCAGAGGGCCTCGAGGCGATGCACCTCCGCCTGAGCCGCCGCCAGATCGTCGTCCCCTCCGTCGAGGACGACGATCTGGCAGTCAGTGCCCATGGCCCGGAAGCGCGACTCACCCCTGAGGGCGGGCGCGCCGTCAGGCACTAGCTCTGCTTGCTGTTGGAGTCGTTGTCGTTGATGTCCTGGCAGTCATTCACCGACTGCTCGCTCGGGCCCACGCAGACCTCCCAGTAGGTGGGTCCGCTGGTCTGGCCACCCGCCTCGACGTCGATCCACTCCGAGCCGTTGTCGGCACTGATGCCGGCGCCGGAGCCGCCGTAGCCGCCCCAGCCACCGCCGCCGCCACCCGTGCTCTTCACGGAGAAGCCGCTCGACGAGAGCTCCGACTGATAGCCGTCCACGATCTGCTGCGGGGTCTGCCCGGAGATCTGGTAGTGGTAGTACGTGGCGCCGTTCTTCTGGCGCGCGGCCAGCTGCTTCGCACCCGCCGGCGCCGCCGGCAGTGCCGACGATGACGACGGCTGCGCCGCCGCGGTGGTTGCCGGTGCGGCCTCGGTTGTGGCGGCGGGAGCCGTCTCGGTCTTCACCTCGGTGGTCGTGGCCGGGGCCTCAGGTGCCGCGGGCGTGCTGTCGCCACAGCCGATGGCCACAAGCGGAATGCCCGCCGCCAGAGCAGCCGCGACCGCGATGCGTCCTTTCCCGATCTTCATAGTGGGAGCTCCTTTCCCGGCCGGAGCCGGATGTCCGATGCCCTGAAGCATGTCAGGCAGCGCGGACTCAGGACCTCTCCAGCGCCTCCGCGGCCTTTCCCACCTGACGCCGGACGAAGTCCGCAAGGGCATTCACGCTCGACCCGCTGGAAAGGTGCACGCCGTCAGCGGCGAATCCGCCGACCCCTGCGCTCGCCGCATTCCAGTCGGCCACCTGGATGAACGGGTGCCGCTTCGCCGCCGCCCGGATCATCACGTTGATCGATGCGTATGACGACTGGTGCTCACGCAGCGTCATCCACACGATGCGCTTCACCCCGCGGGCACGCAGCGCCGAGACGACAGACTCGATGCCGTACACCTGCGCCCAGTCGTTGTAGCCCACATCGATCACCGCGATGTCGCCCACCGACCCGGGCTGCGACCTGATGGCGCTGAGCGCACTGACGGGGTTTGGCGGGCACGGCAGATAGGTGAGGCGCCGGCACACCTTGAGGTCGAACACCGCCGACATGTCGCCCGCCGCCCGCGCGGTGGCACCCGACGACATGAGCAGGCCGGCGCCAACCGAGTCGCTGTACATCGAGAACTCCGGCACGCGTGACGGCAGTTGCCCGCGGGTTGCCGTGCTGGCATCGGGGCACGCCGTGGCTGCCGGCATGACGGCACCGAGCGATGACAGGTCGATCTGCTCGCAGAACCCGCCACTCCGGTCGAAGCCGCCACCCACGCGAATGCGCTTGCGGAACGTCAGGTGACCGGACCTCACCGACACCGTGACGCGACCGTGGCCGAGGCGTGGCAGGCGCGTGGCGCTGCGCGAGCCACCGTAGGCCTGCCAGGTGATGCTGGCGGTGCCATCGGGCGCGCCCGGGATGGCGAGACGCAGATGACGCACCAGGCGGCCCCCGACCAGGCGCACCGAGTCGGTCTCGATGCGGGCGGTCGGTGCCGGCGCACTGGGTGGCGGGGCCGTGGAGGTAAACGGGGGTGCGGCCTCTGGGGCCGGGGAGTCCTGCTGGGCCACCGCCGCCGGGGCGGTGGCCACCACGGCGAGGGCAACCGCCAATGCGGTCGCGCCCCACCGGTTCATCATCGCGCCTTCAGCGCAGCCACGATCACACCCGTGTACTTGTTGGCAGCGCCGGGGGTGTCGGGGTGCACGCCGTCGGGCAGCTCCGTCCTGCTGAG
>CAIPNN010000094.1 GCA_903866425.1 uncultured Actinomycetes bacterium | reverse complement strand
CTAGCCGGAGTAACGTGACTCCGGGTTCCGAAAATACTGAGGGCACACATGGGTAGCACTCCGGGGATTCCGCTCGATCCCCGCGCACGGGCGATTATCGACGCCGCATTTGCAGCGGTGAGCGATGGCATCGCCGTGTTCGACGTCAACGCCCAGGTGGTCGACTTCAACGACGCCTTCTGGCGGTTCTGCCGTTTCACGTCGCGCGACGATGCGGCGCACTCCATCGCCGAATTTGACGAGATGTTCGAGGTGCAGACCCCCGACGGCGACCCGGTGCCCATTGGCCAGTGGGGGGTCATGCGCGCGCTTGGTGGGTCGGAGCAGCTCGGGGCGTCATACCGCCTGCGGCGACGGGGCACGGGCGACATCTGGTGGGGCCGGTTCAACGCGCTGCCCATCACGGATGACGGCAACAACATCGCCGGCGTCCTGCTCACCGTGCGTGATACCTCAGAGGAGGAGCGGCTGCTCGACAAGCTGCGCGCATCGCAGTCGCAGCTGCGCGATCTCATCGCCGAACGCGAACGACTGCAGGACGAGGAGCGCAAGCGCATCTCGCGCGAGCTGCACGATGGCCTGCAGCAGGTACTCACGGCCCTCAACCTCAAACTGGGCATGGCCGAAGACGCCATCGCCGACGACCCCGAAGCCGCCCGCCGCTGGCTGGATGAGGCGCAGGAGTCGGTGATCGAGACAAGCCAGGACATCCGCGACATGATCAGGGCGCTCCGCCCCCGTGGGCTCGCGGGCCGCGGGCTGCGGGACGCCCTCGATGCGCTCACGCAGTCGCAGGAGGGCCTCGGCCTCATGACCTGCGAGTTCTCAGGTGAGGGCCTCACGGGCGACGAGCCCGACCCCGAAGTGGGCGACTGCCTGTACCGCGTTGCGCAGGAGGCGCTCACCAACGTGCTGAAGCATGCCGCGGCCACGCGGGTGCAGGTGATCGTGGCCGACGGCGCCGAGGACACCGTGCGCCTTCAGGTGATCGACAACGGGCGCGGCATCAACCACGCCCCCGGCACCACGCGCGATGGCCTGGGCCTGGTGGGCATGCGCGAACGTGTGGCAGCGGTCGACGGACGCCTGCGCGTGGCCAGCGAAGCGGGCACCGGTACCACGGTTGAGGCCATCGTGCCGCGCCATCAAATTGAGGGGTACTCAGCCCCCTGAGACGGCCTGTGGCCCCCGCCACGTCGGCGGGGGCCACGACCATCGCGCATGCAGCCCTACGGCAGGGCGGGGACGTCCGCGAACTTCGCGAACGACGTCATCTGCCACCCACCATTGACCCAGGCGAAGGTGTACAGCGACGGGGTGTAGACGTTCGGCACGGTGGTCTGCCAGTTCGTCGCGTTCACCGACAACTGCCCGTTGGCGTACACGGCCTCGTTCACAAGGATGCCCGCGTTGTCGTACGTCGGGTGGCTGGCCAGGTACGCCGTCTTGTCCGACGACGTCAGGTTGGCCCGCTTGATGATCCACGAGTTCGACAGGAACGCCGCGAGCTTCGACTGGTTGGCCGGCTGCAGGTAGGTGAAGAAGCGGTTGATGAGCTGCCAGCCGGTGGTGGCCGGGTTGGCCAGCGATGCCGGTGCTGCCGCATACCCATTGCCGATGCCGCACGGGCGCGTGCTTGCCTGGCCGAAGGCCGTCATCACCCCCACCGGGGCCACCGCACAACCAACCTCAGCGGTGCCGATGTCGAGCACGGTCCACGTGTTGGTACCTGCGGCCCGCGCCAGCACGGCGATTGAGCTCTGGAACGTCTTCCTGGAAGCGGCGGTTGCGTTGATGCTCGCCCTGGCCCAGTACTTGCTGCCGGCGTACACCACGGTCTTGCCCACCGTGTAGTTGGCCTGCGGCACCTGGTTGAAACCGGCGACGCTGGTGCTGTGAATGGCAGCCGTGATTGCCGTCTTCTGGGCGGCCGTGGCATTCACCACGCTGGCACCCATCGCGGGAGCCACGGCTGCGCCGAGGGCAACCACACCCACGAGGGCGGTGAGGGACGTGCGCTTCATTGAGCAGCTCCTTCGGACTGGGGGACGCTGGGGATATCCAGAAACCCTACCCCCGCCCCCCGCCGGACGTCAGGCCTCGACGGGTACGAAGTCCAGTTCGGTGACGATCTCGATGGCGTCGGCCACCGAGCGTGCGTTGGGGCAGTGGTGGGCGTGCATGTCGTTGCAGCGCACCGCGGCGTCGCGGAACTCCTCCGGTGCCTGCAGCGTGTAGCGCACAACGATCTTGCGCAGGCGCAGGCAGTTGTCGGGGTCAACCCCCACCTCGCCCGTGGCATCGGCCACCAGCTGGTCGCCGGTCACCTCGAGCCCGCGGGCCTTCAGCGTGCCGCCGTACGTACCGATGAGGCAGCCCGCCACCGACGCGACGAGGTAGTCGAGCGTGCCGGGGTACTCGGGCACCGACCCGGGCGCGAACCCGTAGTGCTCGCCCTGCCAGCCGGGCACGCCGAAGGTCACATCGGTGCCTGTCATCTCGAGCCGCGCCTTGCGGATCGGGGCCTGCTCGCGCGTCAGGTGCACGCGCACGTAGTTGACCTTTTCATCAGCCATCTGCGCTCCATTCGGGGTGTAAACGACACCCTGAGAATACCGGGGCTAGGCCTCCAGCACCTCGGTGACCATTACCGCCCCCACCGTGCGGTTACTCGATGGGTCAACGAGCACCAGCGAACCCATCTCGCGGTTCTGTGCGTAGGGCTCAACCACCAGGGGCTGGGCCAGCAGGATGGTGGCAATGCCCAGGTCGTTCACCTCGAGGGCATCAGCTGGCACGTGCTCCATGGTGTCGAGCTCGAGGCGCTCGTGCATCTCCTCGATGATGGCGGGCACCAGCCGGGCGCTCTGGCGCACCTCAAGGCGAGCCGGGGCGCTCAGCGGGTTGTCGTCGAGCCACGCGATAGTGGCCTTCACCCGCGTGGCAACCGATGGCCGGTCGCCAGTCGGAGCGATCACGTCGCCGCGCGCCACGTCGACGTCGGTGGCCAGATGCAGCGCCACGCTGAGCGGCGCCGATGCCATGTCGCGGTGGTCGCCCAGCACGTCGATGGCCGACACGGTGGAGGTGGATCCGCTGGGCAGTGCCACGACCTCGTCGCCCACGCGCACGGTGCCGCTGGTGATG
The DNA here is from genome assembly GCA_903866425.1 of uncultured Actinomycetes bacterium. Taxonomy (GTDB): domain Bacteria; phylum Actinomycetota; class Thermoleophilia; order Miltoncostaeales; family Miltoncostaeaceae; genus SYFI01. Next base: position 1,251 of record CAIPNN010000094.1, on the reverse strand, counting down.
CGCCCGGCCAGCGCCCGCACGTCGGCGCCGCCCTCGTCGTAGCGCGTCACCCACTGCACCGGCATGCGAAATGCATCTTCGGCAATGGGCGGGTCGAGGTCGTGCAGTACCTCGAGCACCGTGGGGCCCGAATACCAGGCGGTGCGCTCGGAGCGCTCGGTGATGTTCACACCCTCAAGTGCCGACAGCGGGATGGCCGTGATGCGCGGGCCGTTCACCGACAGCGCGGCGGCCACCAGGTCGTCGGCCAGCTCGTCAAAACGCGCCTTGTCGTAGTCGACCAGGTCGATCTTGTTCACACACGCCACCACGTCCTTCACGCCGAGCATGGCGCAGATGGCGAGGTGCCGGCGGGTCTGGGGCATGAGGCCGTTCTTGGCATCGACCAGCAGGATGGCCACATCGGCGCCAGCGGCGGCGGTCACCATGTTGCGGGTGTACTGCTCGTGCCCGGGGGCGTCGCCCAGCAGAATGCGGCGGCCCTGGGCGTCGAACGACCGGTAGGCAACGTCAATGGTGATGCCCTGTTCGCGCTCGGCCCGCAGGCCGTCGGTGAGCAGCGCGAGGTCGATGCCCTTGCGCCCGCGCTTGCGGCTGGCCTCCTCGACGTGCGCGATCTCGTCGGCGGTGAGGTTGCCCGTCTCGTACAGCAGGCGGCCGATCAGCGTGCTCTTCCCGTCGTCCACCGAACCCACGGCGACGGCGTGCAGCATCGGGGTCTCCATCGGCACTAGAAGTAGCCCCCACGCTTGCGGTCTTCCATTGCGGCCTCGCTGGTGCGGTCGTCGGCGCGCGATGCACCGCGCTCGCTCACGTCGCTGGCGCGCGTCTCGACGAGCACGTCCTGCACGGTTGATGCCGTGCTCTTGAGGGCGCCGGTGCAGGTCATGTCGCCAACGGTGCGAAAGCGCACGGTCTCGGTGAACACCTCTTCGCCCGGCAGACGCTCAACCACCTCGTCGGCGGCCATGAACAGGCCGTCGCGCATGAACACCTCGCGCTCGTGCGCGAAGTAGATGCTCGGCAGGGTGAGCCCCTCGCGCTCAATGTACGACCAGATGTCCACCTCGGTCCAGTTGCTGAGCGGGAACACGCGGAAGTGCTCGCCCTTGCGCAGCTTGGTGTTGTAGATGGACCAGGGCTCGGGACGCTGGTTGCGCGGGTCCCACTGGCCGAACATGTCGCGGTGGCTGAAGAAGCGCTCCTTGGCGCGGCTGCGCTCCTCATCGCGGCGGGCGCCCCCGAAGCAGG
>CAIPNN010000093.1 GCA_903866425.1 uncultured Actinomycetes bacterium | reverse complement strand
GCTGCCCGCTGCCGCGCCACGGTGAATCTCGAGCTGGTGGGCGCCGGTAGTGGCCGCCGCGCTGCAAACCAGGCGACGTCGGTGGGCAAGGCCCGCATGGAGGGCGCAACAGGCACCCGCCTCGGGACCAAGGTCACGCTAACGGCAGAGGGTCGCCGATTGCTCAAGAAGTACGGCACCCTGCGCGTGCGGCCGGTCATCGTGGTGTCAGGCAAGAGGTTCCCCGGTCCGGTGGTGCTGCTGGGCGGCCTGAGCGCGGGTGACTGGATCCGCGCCGTGCTGGCCGAGCTCGACCGCCATGGCGAGGCCCGTGCCGACCTCAACGCGATCCTCGATTACGTGGAGGCCGGCACCATGACCCCGCAGGCCGGTGCCGATGCCATCGAGAAGGACATCCAGCCGGCCCGCGCCGAAACCCTCGCGCGCCTGCGCGCCCTCGCGCCACCACCGGCGCGTCTCGCCCGCGTGCGCATCGAGGTGCTTGAGGCCTTTGTGGTGTCGCTGGCCGCTGACAAGGCAACGGCCGCGCACCTGCGTGCCGGTGGCAAGCCGACCAACGACCCGAACTCACGCCTGCACGTCCGGGCGACTGACATCAAGGCGAGGATGCTGACGCACATGGCTGCGGCCGCGAAGCCGCTCGGCATCAGGGTGCCGCCGGCGCGCAACCTCTGGCCCTAGCCCAGGGTCAGTCCAGCCGGGTGAACGCCTCCACCTTGGCGGCCTCGCCAACCACGAGCAGCTCATCGCCCGCATCGATGACCGTCTCTGCGGTGGCCGGTGTGTAGTCGCCACCGGGCTTCTTCACACACACCACGGTGACGTCGTGGCGGCTGCGGATACCGGCTTCCGCAAGACCCTTTCCGGACACGCTCGGCGGCACCATCGTTTCGGCCATGGCGAAGCGGGGGTCGAGCATGACGAAATCGAGGGCCCGTCCCACAAGGGCGTGGGCCACGCGATCGCCCATATCGCGCTCCGGGTAGATGACGCGGTGCACGCCGATGCGTTCGAGGATGGCTCCGTGACGGCTTGTGACCGCCTTGGCCCACACCCGCGGCACGCCGATCTCGAGCATCACCGACGCGGCGAGGATGCTCGCCTCGATGTCGCTCCCCACCGCAATCAGGGCGGTGCCCACGTCCTCGGCGCCGATCTGCCGCATGGCGTCGATGTCGGCGCCGTTTGCCTGCACCACCTGCCCCAGCAGGTTCATGTGGTGCTGCACGCGGGCGTCGCTCGCATCCACACCGATGACCTCCTGCCCGAGCGCCACGAGGCCCTCTGCAGCAGCCGACCCGAACCGGCCGAGCCCGATCACCATGAAGTCTGCGCGCTTAGCCAACGATGGGCCTTTCCTCGGGATAGTGGTACGACGCGCTGCGCTCGCGCAGCACCAGTGACGCGCCCAGCACCTGGGGGCCAAGGCGCCCCAGGATCATCAGCACGATCAGGATGGCATCCCCGGCGACGGGAAGCGATGAGGTGATGCCGGTGGACAACCCTGTGGTGGAGATGGCCGAGGTGATCTCGAACAGCGACTGCTCAAGGCCGAACTCGGTGAGCGACACCATGAGCAGGGTGCCAAGCGCGATGAGGCTGGTGAACACCACCGTCACGGCAAGCGCCACACGGATTGCCGCACCCGGGAGCCTGCGTCCGAGCAGCTGCACCTCGCGATCGCCACGCAGCGACGCGATTGTGGCGATTGCCAGCACCAGCATGGTGGTGACCTTGATGCCGCCCGATGTCGACACGCTGCCGGCGCCGATGAGCATGAGGAAGTCGGTGACCATGAGCGACTCGGGCTTCATCTGTGCGTAGTCCACGCTGTTGAACCCGGCGGTACGGGGGGAGATGCCCTGAAAGCCGCCGTTCAGGATCTTGTCGCCCACGCCCATGGGCCCGAGCGTTCCCGGGTTGCCCCACTCGAACAGCAGCACCATGCCGATGCCGAACACCAGCAATACCGCGGTGCCGATGAGCGTGAGACGCGTGTGCAGGCTGAACCGGTGCACGCGGTCGTGCGTGCGCCGGCGCCGGATGATCTCGCTCCACACCGGCAGCCCCAGACCACCGGCGATGATGGCCACCGACAGCGCGCCCAGGATGACCCAGTCGTCGGAGAACGACATGAAGTTGTCCTGAAACAGGGCGAAGCCCGCGTTGTTGAACGCGGTGACCGAGTGGAACACGCCGTACCAGAGGGCATGCCCGAACCCATCGCCAAGTGAGAGGAAGCGCAGGAACAGCACCAGCGCAACCAGCGACTCGATGATGGCCGTGAGGATGGCCACGCCGATGAGGATGCTGCGCACCTCGCCGGGGGCGATGAGGCCCTGCTCTGCCTGCGCTGCCTGACGCCGCCTCAGGCCGAGGCGCCCACCGATGATGAGCACGAGGATGGCCGTGAAGGTCATCACCCCCAGCCCGCCCAGCTGGCACAGCACGAGGATGACCGCCTCGCCGAAGCCGCTCCAGTAGCTGGCGGTGTCAACCACCGACAAGCCGGTGACGGTGACGGCGCTGGTCGCCGTGAAGAAGGCATCGCCGACGGCCGCCGGCCCGGGGGCCGAGGTGCTGATGGGCAGCATCAGCAGGAGCGTCCCCCCTGCGATGAACGCGAGAAACGCGAGGGCAACCGATTGCGCCGGGCGAAGGCGGGCAAGAGGACGACCGCTCATGTGCCCAGCACCAGCGTGCGCAGGGGCGTCGTGTTGGGGGCCAGCGGCGTCGTCACGGCTGCAACTCTTGCATGCGTACGCGTACCATCACGGCGTGAGCCACCTCACCTCCCTCATGCACAAGGGCCATGCGATGGATCGCAAGGCCCTCAAGCACCTCCTCGGGCGCGTGCTCGTGTACGTGCTCATGCTCTTCATCGTGGTGGCCATCATCAAGTTGGTGCCGCGCATCTGGCAGGACGTGAGCGAGGGCAACCCGCTGTATGTGGCGCTGGCCATACCGGCCGAGATCCTCTCCATCGGCGGTTACGTGCTGCTGTTCTGGGCCGTCTACGGGGCCGCTGCGAAGCGCAAGGATCAGGGTGCCGATGCCGCCCGCCCGCTGTCGCTGAAGGAGAGCATGCAGCTCACCACCAGCCGTCTGGCACTGGGCGACACGCTGCCCGGCGGTGGCGCGAGCGGGTTCGCGGTGCAGTTCTGGGCCCTCAGTCGCGCCGGCTTCAACGCCGCGCAGATCTCGCGTACCACCACCGCGTTCCTGGTGCTGAGCAACACCGTCATGACCGTGATGATCTTCATCCTCGGCATCCTGATTGGCGCGGGTATCACTGAAGGGCACCTGCACCCGGCCATCACCTGGATTCCCGCCGCCGGCGCGCTTGCCCTCATCATCACCCTGTTGCTGTTCGCCAAGAAGGGCGCCACGTTCGTACCGCCGCCCCCCGACGCCAAGCCCCCGCACACCGGCAAGAACGCCAAGTTGCGCAACATGATCTGGTCAATCACCGTGCGACTGCCCCCGGGCGCCAATGACGCCATGCACATCATCCGCAGGCCCTACGCCATCATCGGCATGCTGGCCAACCCGGGCTTCGACTTCTGTGCGTTCTACCTGGGGTACGCGGCGGTGGGCGAGCCGCTGCCCCTCAGCATCATGCTCATGGCGTATTTCATCGGGCAGGTGGGGTCGCTCATTCCGCTGCCGGGTGGAATCGGCGGGGTGCAGGGTCTTGCCATCGGTGTGCTCATCGCCGGCGGCGCTCCCGCACACACCGCCACCGCCGGCGTGCTGGTGTGGACCGGCGTGGCCCTGGGTACGCAGATCG
>CAIPNN010000092.1 GCA_903866425.1 uncultured Actinomycetes bacterium | reverse complement strand
GCACTGACGATGGGGATGAACATGGCGATGAGGCTGCCGAACGAGACCGCCAGGATGATGACGGCAGCGATGAGGCCGATCACCGTGCTGGTGTCGGTATTCGGGTTGGAGAGCGTGGCGCCAACCGTGCCCCCGGCGGCGACCTGCAACCCGGCCTTCACCGCCGGGTTGGCGGCATCGAGCACCGCCTGGGCCTGCTTCTCGGTAATGGCTGCGGAGCTCACGTTCATGAGCACCGGCACATAGGCGATGGTGCCCGACTTGCTCTGCAGGTACTTGGCCGCGTTGCCGTAGGGGCTCGTGGCCTGGGTGACGTGCGGCACCTTGGCGATGGCCTTGACCGACGCGGTGATGGCGTTCTTGTTGGCCGTCGAGTTGACCGTGCCCGTCTTCACCTTGAACACGATGGGGCTCGTGCCGTTCTCGGTGGGCGGGAAGTCGGCCGCCAGCACGTTGGTGGCGTCCTGGCTCTGCGTGCCGGGCAGGCTGTTGTCGTTGGTGGTCTGCGCGCCCACCAGCGACACCACGGCGGTGAGCCCAACCACGATGACCGCCCACAGAATGAGCCCCTTGATGGGGTGGTGCGCGATCCAGCGCGCGATGCGATGCAGCAGTGATGCCATCGTCAGGCGAGCAGGGTCAGGGTTACGCGGGGGGCGTGGGTCATGCGCGCAGCATAGGTCACGTGCATGCGGCCACGGGGCCGGAACTGCGCCCCGCTACTGCGCCAACTGTCGGTATCCACCCTTCCACCATGCAAGCGGGTCGGCGTCGGTGACATCGGCCTGCAGCACGCGCCCGATGAGGATGCTGTGGTCGCCGGCCTCCACCACCTGGTGGCGCTCGCACACGAGCCTGGCCAGCGCACCGCCGAGCATCGGCACATCGTGGTGGCCACCCTCCCACGGAAGGTCCTTGAAGCGGTCCTCACGCGAGAAGGCGAAGGTGTTGGACACCTCTTCCTGATCGGCGGCGAGGATATGCACCCCGAAGCCCGGGGCGTTCACCACCGAGTCGTGGGTCCATGACGCCATGCCGATGCACACGAGCACCAGCGGCGGGTGCAGCGAGAGCGATGAGAAGGCCGAGACAGTGAGGCCCACCGGGCCCTCGGGGCCGGCGGCCGTGACCACCGTGATGCCGCTTGCCCAACGGCCCAGGGCCGCCTTGAAGTCGTCGGGGTCGACCCCGGGAAGGTGTGACTCGCTCATGCCCGGACTGTATCCCGTCAGGCCGGGCTGGCCACAGGCAAGCCGAGCTCCGTCGCAGTGGCGATCATGCGCCGGTCATACGTGAACACGATGCCGAGATCGGTGTCGACGAGGGTGGCAGTTGCCAGGTGGATGGCATCAAGCGAACGAAGTGCTGGCGCGCCGACCTCCTCGGCCAGCCCGAGCACCTGATCGTCAATCGGGATGAGCAGCAGGCGATCGAGCCCTTCCTGAACCGCGGCAACCTGCGCCGGCCCGACACGGCGCGCGGCGCGACCCGCTTCCACTGCCAGCAGCGCGCTGGATACCCGCACGGGCCAACGGTTCAACTCGGCACTCAGTGCGGACGCCTCCGCCTCCTGGAATGGCAACTTGAGGAAGGCCGACGCGTCAAGGTATGCAAGGCGGCCGCTCATACGCGGTCGGCACGGATGTCGTCGAGAATCTCGTCGATTGACGGCGTGCCCTCGGGCGGGGCCGCGGGCCAGCGAACATCGAGCAGATCGCCCACGGGCATCGTCGCGCCACGCGCGAGCAGCCGCTCGATCGCGGGATCGAGGCGCCCAGATGGCACCAGCCGGGCGACCTCGCGTCCGTGCTCGGTGACCACCAGCGACTCGCCCGCTTTGACGCGGTCGAGGTACTTCGAGAGGTTCTGGCGCAGTTCGCGAACACCCACTGGATCAGCCATGTGCGTCAACGTAGCACTTTTCTCTGCAGCCAAATTGTGCTGCGTATGTAGCCTTTCCACACGTCACGGTGACCAACTGACATGAACCAGACACAACCCGGCAACGATCCGCGCATTCCCGATGCCATCAGGCACCCCATCCTCTGGATCGTGGTGCTTGCGATTACGGCCGCGGTTATCGCCGCCCTGGTGCTCACCGTCAGCGACGACGTGCGCGCCGATCAGCGCCAGGATGCGCTCGCCCCCTTCTACGCACCGCCCACCCCACTGCCGCCCGGACAGCCCGGCGACATCATCCGCACCGAGCCGCTCGGTGTGACCGTGCCCGGCGGGCGGGCGCTGCGCGTGCTCTATCGGTCAGAGGACTTCCGCGGTCGCCCCACCGTGTCGAGCGGCATGGTCTTCATCCCACGCGGCCCGGCGCCGGCAGGTGGGCGCCCGGTGGTGTCGTGGGCGCACGGCACCGTGGGCCTTGCGCCGCAGTGTGCGCCCACGCGCATTGCCAACCCCATCGGCAATCTGCCCTGGGTCAGTGAGATGCTCGCCCGCGGATGGGTGGTGACCGCCACCGACTACGCCGGGCTCGGCACGCCGGGGCGCAACGGCTACCTCATCGCAGGTGACGAGGGGCATGACGTCATCAACGCGGTGCGCGCAGCCCGCGCGCTGCCCGGTGCCCGCGCATCAACGCGCTGGGTGTCGTGGGGCCACTCACAGGGCGGGCATGCGGCGCTCGCCGCGGGCGACATGGCGGCGTCGTACGCACCCGAGCTGAACCTGGTGGCCATCGCCGCGGCAGCCCCCGCCGCCGACCTGCAGGGTCTGCTCGCCCTGCAGTGGAACCAGTCGGCGTCGTGGGTCATCGGCGCAGACGTGGTGGGCACCTGGCCACAGGCCTACCCCGAACTCGACCGGGACGCTGTCCTCAGCGCCAACGGGCAGAACCACTGGCAGGGCATTCTGGGGCAGTGCATCGTGGGGTCGGCAATCACGGCCATCGTGCGTCAAGACCTGCTGGGGCAGGACTTCTTCCGCATGAACCCGTGGGACCAGCCGCAGTGGCGCGCGCGCTTCGCCGAGAACACACCGCGGCCCACGCCACGTGGCGTGCCCTTGCTCATCGCGCAGAGCATTACCGACGAGGTGGTACTGCCGCGCACCACAGCGACGATCATCCGACGCTGGTGCCGCGTGGGTACTGCCATGAGCACCCTGTGGGTGAACGATGTGTCGCACAACACCACCGCCATGGTGGTGGGGCCGTCGGTGGTGCAGTGGATCGACGGCCGCCTGACGGGCGCCCCGGCGCCGGACAACTGTTCGTCGCCGACGCCGGTGCCGCCGCTCGCGGGCTAGGCCCGCGTCAGATCAGCTCTGCTGCGGGGTGTTGTTCACCGGCGAGATGATCAACACCACGATGAGGGCGATGAGCGGAAGGAAGACGGCGAACAGACCGAAGCCGAGCGGGCTGCGGTTCTTGCCGCGGGCGATGGACATGGTGATGAAGATCAGCGCCAGGTAGACGATGATCCCGATGATGTAGAGCAACACTGCCACGAGGGAGACCCTTCGTCGGGAGCAGGACGGGTTGCAGACTACGGATGGCGCCGGACTCCCCACCGCATCCGGCAGCCATTGCTACGGTGCCCTCACCGACCGCCCGTCGTGGGAGAGCCCGGCTTCGAGCCGGCGCCGAAGGAGCAACCGCCCCGGAATCTCTCAGGCACACGGACCGTGATGGGCGCGGTAACGCTGGAGAGAGGGTGCTCGACACCCCGCCGATGGGGAAAGCCCGCACTGCGGGTGCATCTCTCAGGCACACGGACAGCGGGGGCGCCGATTCGCACACTGCGCGAGGGAGTCGCCACACATGTCAGAGCACCAGAGCCTCAACGAACTCGAGGGCACCGACGAGTTCATCGCCCGCCACATCGGCCCCATGCCGGCCGAGCAGGACGTGATGCTGGATGCCATCGGAGCTGCGTCGCTCGACGCCCTCATCAGCGAGACCGTGCCGGCATCCATCCTGCTTGACGCCCCGCTCGATCTGCCGGGTGCGGTCACTGAGCGTGCAGCGCTCGCACGCCTGCGCGAAGTGGCCGCAGAGAACGTGGTGATGACGTCGCTCATCGGGCAGGGATACAGCGACACCATCACCCCGGCAGTCATCCAGCGCAACGTGCTTGAGAACCCCGCCTGGTACACGTCGTACACCCCGTATCAGCCGGAGATCTCGCAGGGGCGCCTGGAGGCGCTGCTCAACTACCAGACACTGGTGGCCGACCTCACCGGCCTGCCGCTGGCAAATGCGTCGCTGCTCGACGAGGCCACCGCGGCGGCCGAGGCCATGACTATGGCCCGCCGCGCAACCAAGTCGGACTCCGCCGTGTTCTTCGTCGACAACGACTGCCACCCACAGACCATCGCCGTGGTGCAGGCCCGCGCCGTGGCCATCGGCATTGACGTGGTGGTGGGTGCGCCTGATTCCGACCTGCCGGCCACGCTGTTCGGCGCCCTGCTCGCCGTGCCCGGATCATCGGGTGTGCTGCGCGACGTGACCGAGGTGGTTGACCGCGTGCACGCCGCCGGCGGCCTTGCCGTAGTGGTTGCCGACCCGCTCGCCATGGTGGTGGTCAAGAGCCCCGCCGCCATGGGTGCCGACATCGCCGTGGGCTCGATGCAGCGCTACGGCGTACCCATGATGTTCGGCGGTCCGCACGCCGGGTTCATGGCCACCAAGGACGAGTTCGCCCGGTCACTGCCCGGCCGCCTGGTGGGCGTGTCACTCGATGCCGCCGGACGCCCGGCGCTTCGCCTGGCGCTGCAGACCCGCGAGCAGCACATCCGCCGCGAGAAGGCCACAAGCAACGTGTGCACCGCGCAGGCCCTCTTGGCCATCATCGCGGCCATGTACGCGTCGTGGCACGGCGCCGAGGGCCTCCGCCGCATTGCGCTCCGCACCAACCGCCTCACCTCCATCCTCGTGGCCGGGCTGCGCGAGGGGGGCATCGAGGTGCCCGCCGACACGTGGTTCGACACCGTGGTGGTCAGCGTGCCGGGACGGGCGGAGGCCATTCACGAGGCGACCCGCGCCGAGGGCATCAACCTGCGTCAGGTCGACGCCGATCACGTGGGCATCTCGCTCGACGAGACCACCACGCGCGACGTGGTGGAGGCCGTGTGGCGCGCCTTCGGCGTGACCGCCTCGGTGGAGGCACTGGACGGTTCGGCACCTGAAGGCATTCCCACTGCGCTCCGCCGTGAGGACGCCATCCTCAACCACCCCGTCTTCCAGCAGTACCGCGAAGAGCACGACATGATGCGCTACCTGCGCCGTCTGGCCGACAAGGATCTGGCGCTCGACCGCACCATGATCCCGCTGGGCTCGTGCACCATGAAGCTGAACGCGGCCACCGAGATGGCACCGATCACGTGGCCGGAGTTCGCGCAGATGCACCCGTTCGCCCCCGCCGACCAGACCCGCGGCTACGCCCGCATGGTTGACGACCTTGAGAAGGCGCTGTGCGAGATCACCGGCTACGACGCCATCTCGCTGCAGCCCAACGCCGGGTCGCAGGGTGAGCTCGCCGGGCTGCTGGCCATCCGGGCGTACCACCTGGCCAACGGCGACACCGGACGCACCGTGTGCCTCATCCCGTCATCAGCGCATGGCACCAACGCCGCCAGCGCGGTGATGGCCGGCATGTCGGTGGTGGTGGTGGCCTGCGACGCCGACGGCAACGTCGACCTCGACGACCTGCGCACCAAGGCAGATGCCGCGGGCGATGCACTCGCCGCAACCATGATCACCTACCCCTCCACACACGGCGTGTTCGAGGAGGGCGTCGGCGAGCTGTGCGAGATCGTGCACGCGCACGGTGGCCAGGTGTACGTGGACGGCGCCAACCTCAATGCGCTT
>CAIPNN010000091.1 GCA_903866425.1 uncultured Actinomycetes bacterium | reverse complement strand
GCAGGTACGCCGCAATCATGGTGTCGTGTGCCGGGAGCGGAGCGTCAAGCCGTGCACGCCGGAGAATGGACTTGCCGTCGTGCGCGGCCCAGGGGGCAGCGCCGAGCACCGAACCGATTGACGGGTCGGCGAGGGGGGCGATGGCAAAGGCCCGGGCCAGGCCATCCGCGGCAACAACCGCGACCTGGTCGCCCACCAGCGCCACCGACGAGCCATCGGTTCCGGCGAGCGCCATGGCGAGCGACTCCGGGGCGTCCTCCTCAACACGCACGACGGGCCCCGTGGCCTCAGGCGCTTCGTCTGCGGGCGCATCGGACGCATCGCCCGCGAGTTCGCCCACGCGTCGCGCCAGCGTGCGGAACTCGAACGACTCGAACGCGTCCTTGATTGCCGCGAGCCGCGCGGCGTCGCGAGTGATGAATGGCACCTCAGCCGGTGCCACATCAATCGGCACGTTCACGTCGATGACGGAGAGGTCACGGCACATCAACGCGGTGTCACGGAACTCGATGAGGTTCTGCCTGCGCTTGGGGGTCTGCTCAGCCGCGTGGGCAAGGATCTCCTCGAGCGTGCCGTACTTCTCCATGAGCTGCGCGGCGGTCTTCTCGCCGATGCCCGGCACGCCCGGCAGGTTGTCGCTCGAGTCGCCGATCATGCCGCGCAGATCGGGCATCAGCCCCGGGTCCACCCCGTACCGCTCACGCACCTTCGCGGGGTCATAGCGCGTGGTGTCGGTGACCCCCCGCCCTGTGGCCAGCACGCTCACGTTCTCGTCAACCAGCTGCAGTGCGTCACGGTCGCCCGTGAGGATGGTGACCCGAAGACCCTCCGCCGATGCGCGCTTTGCGAGCGTTCCGATGACGTCATCGGCCTCGAACCCCTGCTTCTCCACGTTGAGGGCGCCAAAAGCCTCCATGAGGGGCCGGAAGTGCGGCGACTGCGCCTTGAAGCCCTCGGGGGTCGCGCGGCGGCCCGCTTTGTACTCGGGGTAGATCTCGTCGCGGAAGGTGGGCCCGGGCGGGTCCCAGGCCACGATGAGCCGCGATGGGCGCTCCTCTTCGACCACCTTGATGGTCATCGCGGCAAGCCCGTAGAGGGCATTGGTGGGCATGCCGTCAGAGCGCGTAATGGTTTCCGGCAACGCGAAGAATGCCCTGAACGCGAGGCTGTAGCCGTCGATGAGCAGGATCTCACCGTCGGGGTTGAGGGCGGTGTCCGGCGCGGCGGTCTGGGGATCTGTACTCACGCGGTCGAGTGTATTGACGGCAGGGGACGCCACACTCGGGGTGAATCACCTCTGGGCGGGTAAAGTCCCCGCGTCCGTAAACGGTCTGGAGGACCAGTTGGCAGTCACGCCGTCCGCGCAGTACAGCGTCACCCTCCGTCTTGAGCTCGAGCAGGGCCGTCCCGGCCTCTCGGCCGAGGTTGCAAGCGCAATCAGCGCTGCCGGTGGGTCCATCACCTCGATGGAAGTGGTCGAGGCCGATCACCGACGGGTGGTACGCGAGTTCGTCGTTGACACAACGAGTGTCGAGAACGAGGACGAGGTGACCGCCGCGGCCGCGGCCGTCGACGGTGTCACGCTCATCTCGTCGGAGGACCGCACCTTCCGCCTGCACAAGGGTGGGAAGATCGAGATGGTGCCCCAGGCCCGGCTCGAGACGCGCGAGGATCTGGCGCTTGCGTACATGCCCGGCGTGGCCACGGTGGCACGCGCCATCGCCGCCGACGACCACGCGGCGTTTGACTACACCCTGAAGCGCAACATGGTGGCCGTCATCACCAACGGCACCGCCGTGCTCGGCCTCGGCGACATCGGCGCTGCCGCAGGTATGCCCGTGATGGAAGGCAAGTCGCTGCTCTTCAAGGAGTTTGCCGACGTCGACTCGTACGCCATTTGCGTCGACAGCCACGATGCCCAGGAGATCATCAAGGTGTGCGAGGCCATCGCCCCCGCCTTCGGTGGCATCAACCTTGAGGACATCGCCGCGCCAGCCTGCTTCGAGATCGAGGACACCCTCAAGGAGCGGCTCGACATCCCCGTGTTCCACGACGATCAGCACGGAACCGCCGTGGTGCTGCTCGCGGCCCTCATCAACGCCTGCAAGATCACCGGTCACGACATCAAGGATCTGAAGGTTGTGGTCAACGGTATCGGCGCGTCGGGTGTTGCCTGCTCGAAGATCCTCATCAACGCCGGTGTCACCAACATCATCGGCTGCGACACCAAGGGCGCGATCTACAACGGGCGCACCGAGAACATGAACTTCATGAAGGACTGGTACGCCGAGAACACCAACCCCGAGGGCATCCGGGGCGATCTCACCGAGGCAGTCAAGGGCGCCAACCTCTTCGTGGGTCTGTCCGGCCCCGGCACGTTCTCAGTGGACCAGCTCAAGAGCATGGCCAAGGACCCGATCGTGTTCGCCATGGCCAACCCGACGCCCGAGATCATGCCCGAGCTCGCCGCGCCGTACGTGCGCGTGATGGCCACGGGTCGATCCGATTACCCCAACCAGATCAACAACGTGCTGGCCTTCCCCGGCCTGTTCCGCGGTGCACTCGACGTGCGCGCCCGCCAGATCAGCGAAAGCATGAAGGTGGCGGCAGCACACGCCATCGCCGGCGTCATCTCCGACGACGAGCTGCACGAGGACTACATCATCCCGTCGTGCTTCAACCCTGACGTGGCGCCCGCAGTGGCTGCCGCGACGCGCAGGGTTGCGGTCGAAGAGGGTTTGGCGCGCATCACGCCCGAGGAGTAATCCTCCTCCTGCCCCGGGGACGTGGCGGAACGGCAGACGCGGCGGTCTCAAACACCGCTCTGGGAAACCAGGTGTGGGTTCGACTCCCACCGTCCCCATTGTGATTATGGTGGGCCCATGAAGGCCATCACGTTTGCAGAGCCAGGCGGTCCTGAGGTGTTGCGTCTGGCCACCGTCCCCGATCCGACGCCTGTCGCCGGCGAGGTGCTCGTGCGCGTGCACGCCACGGCAGTCAATCGCGCCGACCTGATGCAGCGGGCCGGCTTCTACCCGCCGCCCCCCGGTGCGAGCGACATCCTCGGCCTCGAGTGCGCCGGTGAGGTGGTCTCCATCGCCAGTGGCACCGACACCAGCCTCGCAGTGGGCGATCGCGTGATGTGCCTGCTGTCGGGTGGTGGCTATGCGGAACTGGCAGCGGTGCCTGTGGGCCAGGCAATGCCTGTGCCGGACGCCCTTTCCTGGGACGAGGCCGGGGCGATCCCCGAGGTGTTCCTCACTGCCTGGGTGGCGCTGGTGACACTTGGTGAGGCTCGTCCGGGTGACGTGGCGCTGGTACACGCAATCGCCAGTGGCGTCGGCACCGCGGCGGCACAACTGTGCGAGGCACTCGATGTGCGCTGTATCGGCACGTCGCGAAACGCCGCCCGTTCCGATGCGGGTGCGCCCTGGGGCGCCGAGGGCATCACGGTGGGCGCCGGTGGATTTGCCACCGCCGTGCGCGCGATGACGTCCGACCATGGCGCGGACATCGTTGTGGACCTCGTCGGCGCGAAGTATCTGGCCGACAACGTCGCGTGTCTTGCCCGCAAGGGCCGCATCATCCTCACCGGTCTGGTGGGTGGGCGCAGCGGCGAACTCGACCTCGGGGCCCTGCTGGCACGGCAGGGCCGGGTAATCGGCACGACCCTCAGGGGGCGGACGGTCGATGAGAAGGCCGAAATCGTGCGCGCCTTCTCTGCGTGGGCACTCCCCCGCTTTGCGGCCGGAACCCTCCGCCCGGTCATCCACACCGTGCTGCCGCTGGCCGACGCGTCTGAGGCCCACCGCATTCTCCAGGCAGATGAGGCCGTCGGGAAAGTGGTGCTCCGTGTGGCTTGATGACTGCCCTGACACAGCGTCAGACCCCGCGTGTTAGGTTTGCCACGGCTCGAAACTCGAGGAGACACATGAAGACCTTCATCAAGATTCTCGCGCTGGTCGGCATCGGCGCCATCGTCTACTGGTTCGTGCGCGAGCGCCTGGGCGGCGAGCCGGACGAGTTCACCTTCACCGAGGTGACCGACTCGGCAGTCGAGGGCGTGCAGGACGTGGCGCCCGACGCCGCGGACGCCGCCGCCTAAGCACCTACCGGGGTCTGCGCCGTGCCGGTCATCCATGCCCCCGGCGCGGACCCCGTGCAGCACCTCGACCCCGACCTGCGCGCGGGTGCGCAGGCCATCGCCTTCGCCGTGGCCACCCGGCTGCGCGATCTCGCGCCGGCCATTCGGCCGGTCGATGAATCTGGCGCCGAGCCCACGTTCGTCATCGACGCCATCGCGCTCGTGCCCGATGACCCGTCAGATGCGATCACCCTCGTGGCCTGCCTGGGGGCGCACGATGCCTACGCGACCGGCCGGGGTCGCCCCGGCGCTGTGAGCCCCGGCGCGCTCGCGCTCGCACGCGTGCTGGTATGGGCCACCCGCGCCGAGATGCTCGGCGCACAGCCCGACGTGCGCTGGATTGGGCCCCCGGCCCGGATGCCCGACGGGCTCGACGGGCAGGTGATCACCGCGAGTGTGGAACTGAAATCTGGCGAGACGCGCGCCCGGGCGTCTGCCGCCATGGTGGTTGCGCGCAGCTAGGCCGCGCCGCGGAGTACGCCCTCGATGCGCTTGACCGTCGCCTGCAGGCGCAGATACTCGGTGTCATCTCCCGCCGCCCGCGCTGCCGTCATGGCCGACTCAAGCGCACGCTTCTCGACCCGGTAGTAGGCGTCCCTGAGTTCCGCCTCGGTGCCGCCGTCAGCCGCCTGCGCGGCGAGCGCAGCGTGCAGACCGGCAAGTTCGGGTGGCCAGTTGTCGGCACCTTCAATGATGAGCGCACGGGCCTGCCGATGGGCGGCAGTGCCGAGATGATCTTCCTGCATGCCCGCAAGGAGCGGTCGCCCCTC
>CAIPNN010000090.1 GCA_903866425.1 uncultured Actinomycetes bacterium | reverse complement strand
GCAGCGATCCATCGCCCTGCATGCACACCACGCGACGCGATGGGTTGGCAATCGACGCACCCACGGCCGCGGGAAGCCCCCATCCGAGTGCGCTCCCCCGGTGCCAGAGCCCCGAGCCAACGCGTCGAGCACCGAGCGCGGTGCGCAGGTCACGCGTGGAGGTGATTCCTTCATCCACCACCAGGTCGTCAGGCTGCACCACCGCTGCGATCGCCTGCGACAGACGGGCGCCGGTGATGTGTGGCGCCGGCGCCGCGGCACGTTCGACAAGCGCCATGGCATCGGCCGCGCGAGCCGACTCGAGGCGCGTGGCCACCACGTCGCGCCGTGCGTCATCGCTGCGCACCCGGGCGAACACGCCCTCGAGCACCAACAGCGGATCGGCAACCAGACCCACTTCGGGCCGATGCGTACGGCCCACCTCGTCGGGGTCGACATCAACGTGGATGAGTCGCGTGCCGTCGGGGAGCGGCGACCCCGCACTCCAGCCGAACAGACGGAACACGGGCATGCCGACCGCGAGCGCCACGTCGTACGGTGCGAGGGCTGCCCGGATACCCGCGGCGAAGCGCGGCATCGACCCGGCCCACATGGGGTCGTCGGTGGCCAGGGGCAGCGTGGCGCCGAATGGCTCGCCCATCACGGGTGCGCCGATGCGTCTCGCGAGTGCCGACAGTGCCGCCGACGCGCCCGCGTGGGTCACGCCATCGCCCGCGAGAATGACCGGGCTGGCGGCACCGTCAAGCATGGTGGCCATGGCGTCGAGTGCGTCGGCGCCCGGGATGGGAAGGGCTCGTCCTGCACGGGGGAGCGGCGGCAGAACGCCGCTCGCGCCTGCCTGCGATTCGAGCGGAATGCTCAGCACGGCTGGGCCCATGGGCGGGCCGAATGCGGCGGCCACAGCACGTTCGAGCGCGGGGGCCAGATCGGCAGGGTCATGCACCTCCTCGGCGTGGCGCGCGAGCGGCGCGGCCATCGCCACGATCTCGCCACCGAGGAACGGCGCGCCGGGCAGCATCGACGAGACCTGCTGACCCACGAGCACCAGCAGCGGTACGCGCGCGCGGGCTGCGTTCAGCACACCCGACATCGCGTTGGCCATGCCCGGCTGCACATGCACCAGCGCAACCCCGAGGCGGCCCGTTGCCTGCGCGTAGCCATCAGCCATGCCCATGACCGCGGGCTCGGTGAGCCCCAGAACAAAGCGCGGCCGCCCGGGGGCGGCCAGCGCATCCATCAGCGGCAGCTCCGTGCTGCCGGGATTTCCGAAGATGACCTCGACGCCCTGCTCCGCGAGCGCGTCGAGCAGGGCGTCGGATCCGGTCATCGGACTAGCGGCTGCTGCCGCCCCCTCCGAAGATCTGGAGGAAGAACAGGAACACGTTGAAGATGTCGAGGAAGATCCCCAGTGCGATCGGCACGGCGACGTTGCCTGTGTTGCTGCGCTTCAGGCGCTGGAAGTCGAAGGCGGTCCAGAAGGCGAAGATCACCAGGCCGAGGATGGCCCAGATGAGCTGCCCCTGCGGGATCTGCACGAAGATCATCACCACGCCGAACACGATCAGGCCGATGAGGGCCCAGAAGAAGAAGCGCACGTACGGCGCCAGATCGCGACGGGTTGCGTAGCCCCAGGCACCGAACGCACCGATGAAGAGCGCGGTGGCTCCGGCTGCCTGGTACAGCACCTCAGACCCGTTGACGGCCACGTAGTAGTTGAGCGTGGGGCCCACGGCCAGGCCGAGCACCAGGCCCACGGCAAACAGCAGGCTCATGCCGAGCGCGCCGCTCTGCTTCTTGATGAAGCCGCTGGCGAGGATCATGCCGAGGGCCACGAGCCAGAAGATGATCGCCGTACCCGGGCTGAGGTCGCGACCGATGAATGCACCGAGCGCGGTGAATGCGCAGGTGACACCGACGAGGAACATGACGCGCGAGAAGAGGATCTTCTGCGTGACCGCCTCAAGTTCTGCGGAACGGGCCTGATCGGCCGCAGTCGCCTGGTCAAACCACCCGGTTCCGGGTGCATTCTCCGACACGCTGTCTCCTTATCCCTCAGCCAACGGGGCCATCGTAAGGCCCGCGTCCTTCAGTTGCTCCCACACCAGTTCCGCGCGCTCTGCGTCGCCCCTCCACACGGTTGCCTGCCCCTTCTCGTGGATCGTCTTCGCAAAGCCCATGCCCTTGGCGTAGTCCACACCGGGCACGAACTGCGACAGGATCGTCGCGACGCCCTCGAAGGTGTTGTGGTTGTCGTTCAGCACGATGACCGACATGGGGCGGTCAAGTCCGGAACCCGGACCAGTGCTGGTCTCACCCGGCAGCACGCTCGGGGGAGTGAGGACGTCGGAACCCACGGATCAGATGATAGACCGGCCGCCGAGCGCGGTACCGTCCATGCATGACCACGGCGCCCGCTCCCGATGCACTCGCGCCCTTCCACCCGGTGGTGGCGGACTGGTTCGCGCGGGCATTCGAGGGCCCGACGCCCCCGCAGGTACAGGGCTGGCCGCGCATTGCCGCCGGCGATCACACCCTCATCGTGGCGCCCACGGGGTCGGGAAAGACCCTCGCCGCCTTCCTGTGGGGTCTCAACCGGCTTGCCGAAGACCGCCTCGAGGGCCGCGAGGCAGGCCGCCTGCTGTACATCTCGCCGCTCAAGGCACTGAATTACGACGTCGAGCGCAACCTGCGCGGGCCGCTCGCGGGT
>CAIPNN010000089.1 GCA_903866425.1 uncultured Actinomycetes bacterium | reverse complement strand
GGCGCCGCGGATGCTCTCGTCGAACCGCACGTACACCTCGCCGTCCTGGAACCGCTCGATGCGCACATCCCCGAGCTCGATGCCAAGGCGATCGGCGATCTTCTGCCCCAGCTGCTTGCTCGACGTGCCGGCGAACACCATGAGGCGCTTGGAGTCGTCGCGATCAATGCTCTTGGTGCTCATGCTCAGTGCGCTCCGGAGTCGTCGGCGGCGGCCCTCTTGGCCTTCGCCTCGGCCTTGTCGGTGAACCCTTCGATGTTCTGCTGCCGGGCGCGCGCGATTCCGAGCGCACCCTCGGGCACATCGCCCGTGATTATGGAGCCTGCCCCGGTCATCGCCCGGTCGCCGATGGTGACGGGCGCCACCAGCACGCAGTCGCTGCCCGTCTTCACGCCGTCCCCCACCGTGGTGCGGTGCTTGCGGAAGCCGTCGTAGTTGGCGGTGATGTTGCCCGCGCCGATGTTGGTGTCGCTGCCCACCTCGGCATCGCCGATGTACGACAGGTGCGGCACCTTGCTCTTCTCGCCGAGCGTGGTGTTCTTCATCTCCACGTACGTGCCGGCCTTGCTGCCGTCGGCCATGGTGACCCCGGGGCGCAGATACGCAAAGGGGCCCACCTGACAGCGGTTGCCAATGGTGCTCGACAGCACGTGGGCGCTCACCACGGTGGTGTCATCCCCCACCGTGGCGTCCATCATCACCACGTCGGGCCCGATGGTGCAGCCCTCGCCGATGGCCGTGGCGCCGCGCAGCACGGTGCCGGGCCACAGCACGGTGTCCTGCCCCACCGTCACGCCGGCGTCAACAAGCACACGCGACGGGTCGGGCATGGTGACGCCGCTCTCAAGGAGCGCATACCGCAGACGGTCCTGAATGGCGGCCTCGCACTCGGCCAGGTGCACGCGCGTGTTGACGCCCTGCACCACGCTGGCGTCGGGGGCCACAAGCGCACCCACCTCGCCCTCGATGAGCGTGAGGGCGTCGGGCAGGTACAGCTCGCCCTGCGCGTTGTCGGCGGTCACCTTGCCGAGCGCCTCTGCGAGCGCGGACCGGTTGAACGCGAAGAGCCCCGCGTTGATCTCGCGGATCTCCAGCTCGTCGGGGTGGGCATCCTTGGCCTCCACCACGCGCACCCCGTGGTGGTCGCGCACCACGCGCCCGTAGGCACCGCCGTCGGGGAGGATGGCGGTCACCATGGTGGCCGCGCGGCCGCTGTGCACGTGGTCACTGATGAGGGCATCCACCAGCGCCGGGTCAACCAGCGGGGTGTCGCCGCACATCACCACCACGGTGTCCACCGCGGGGTCGAGCGCCTCGAGGCCAATGCGCGTGGCACCGCCGGTGCCGTCGCGCACCTCCTGCAGTGCGGTCTGCATGCCGGCCGGGAGTGAGGGCTTGACCTCGTCCCCCTCGGGGCCGAGCACAACCACGACCTTCTCAGGATCGACTGCGTGCAGCGCGTCGAGGGCCCACAGGATCATGGGCCTGCCCGCGATCGGGTGCAGGACCTTCGGGAGGCGAGACCGCATGCGGGTTCCGTGACCCGCGGCAAGGACGACTGCGCCGGTGCTCATCTCGCTGGCCTGGTTGGTTTGCCTGGTTGGGGCGGGAGGATTCGAACCCCCGATCGCGGGACCAAAACCCGCAGCCTTACCGCTTGGCTACGCCCCATCGCCTCGGACAGAGGGCGGGCGGACCATACCAACCGCCGCGGGGGCCCACGAGACCCCCACCCGGTGCCAGACACCTACCGGTGTCAGGCACCGGGGCTTGTCTGGCACCGCATGGCCGGCGAGCGCTCAGATCACCAGGCGCCAACAGGGTTGGGAGGTACGAAAAACCGTGTGCTACCGGGCAATAGGCGCATGCGGTGCCAGACACCTCCTGGTGTCAGGCACCGGGGCCTGTCTGGCACCGCATGGCCTGCGAGCGTTCACTTCACGCTGCGGCTACAGGTTGGGTCGGGTGACGGCGCCCTCGCTCGCCGACGACACCAGCGTGGCGTACTTGGCAAGCACGCCGGTGCGGTAGTTGGGCTCAGGCCGCGTCCAGGTAGCCAGACGCTTCGCGATCTCCTCGTCGGAGAGCTCAACGTTCAGTTCGCGCTTCTCCACATCGAGCACGATGATGTCGCCCTCGCGGATGGCCGCGATGGGGCCGCCGCGGTAGGCCTCAGGCGCCACGTGCCCCACCATCAGGCCGTGGGTGGCACCGCTGAAGCGGCCGTCGGTGATGAGCGCCACATCGTCACCGATGCCCTCACCCACGATGGCGGCGGTCACGTGCAGCATCTCGCGCATGCCCGGGCCACCGGCGGGGCCCTCGTAGCGGATGACCACCACGTCGCCCTCCTTGATGGCGCCCGCCTTCACCGCGGCGAAGGCCTCCTCCTCGCGGTCGAAGATGCGTGCGGGGCCGCGGTGAAGCAGGCGCTCGTGGCCCGCCAGCTTCACCACCGATCCCTCGGGCGACAGGTTGCCGCGCAGGATGGCCAGGCCCCCCGTGGCCTTGAGCGGGTTCTCGATGGGCACCACCACGTCCTGACCGGGTGCCTCC
>CAIPNN010000088.1 GCA_903866425.1 uncultured Actinomycetes bacterium | reverse complement strand
CTGCGCGATGTCACAGGTGGACACGGGGATCTGCGAGCAGCCGCCGGAGTTCATCACCGGCTGGGTCTTGGGGGTGAACCTGATGCGGACCTCAGTGTCGGCCGGGGCCAGGGGCGACACGGTGCTGGCCCAGTAACTTGGCACCCCGTTCACCCACGACCAGCGCAGGGTCGAATAGGCGGTGTGAAACCCGATGGTCAGGTCGATCACCGAGGTGTCGCTGAGCGGTGGGTTGGCGGAGTTGCCGCTGGTGAAGTCCTCCGACCAGCCGGGCCCCAGGTAGCGCATGAGCGAGATACCCACCCGGTTCGGCGGGTTGTAACAGTTGTCGAGACCGGGCGTCTGGTTGGTGCGGCACCCGTTGGTGGGGGTGATGAAGGCGTAGATGTCGCTCACCTGCCCACCGATGCTGGCGGTCAGAGGGGCCCATCCGTTGGTCCCGTTCGCAGAGTCCGGGACGACGATGTTGTCGAACGTCGCTCCGCCGTCGTTCGAGACGGCAAGCCGCTTGATGTACGGGCGGCCGGCGACACCCGGGGTGGTGTTGTCCCAGCCCCAGCGGCTGGTGTCGGCGTGGTCGAGGCCCCGTGATGAGTTGGCTTGCTCCCACTGCCCGTGGATATTGCTCGGGATCGCGGCGGACGCGTTCCCTGCGAACGCGCCCAGCGCTGCGAGCCCGGTGGCAGTGGCGATCGCGGTCAGTCGACGGAACTTCATGGTGCCTCGCTCCTGAGGGGAAGGGGACGTTAAAGCTAGCAAAGAGGCGATGCAGCACCGGTCCGCGGGATACCCGCTGCTTCGCGACGGCTGCTGGGCTAGCGCCCGGTCGACGAGAAGTGCTGGTAGTCCTTGGTGCCGCTCCAGGTACCGCCCCAGCCCCATCCCAGATCGGTGAACACCTTCACCAGCGGGCTTCCGGGGGTGGCCACGCCCGGCCCCGCCGTGCGCTTCACGAACTTGACGCTGGCCTTGTGCGCCACCGACCCGCCAGACGTGACGTATGGGTTCTCGATGGGGTTGATGTCGATGGCCCGGCCGTAGGCGTGGTTGCTCCAGTTGCTACTGCCCGTCGCGCTGCGGCAGTTGAAGGCCGACGTGTTGTCGTCCTCGATGCTCTTCCAGTCGTTCCCGCCGTAGGCCTCGATGGGGCGCATCTTGCGGATCGGGACCCCGGCGGCGTACAGGCGCCTGAGCGCCGTGGCCACCGTGGAGGCAACGTCCTGATTGACGATGAGAGTGCCCGTGCGGTCGCTGCCGTCGAACCCACGGTGCGTGGCCCGCACCGCGCGCAGCTGATCGAGGCTCACGGGGCAGCCCTTGCGCCATACCGACGGGGTCATGGCGTCACGCTGTGCGGCGGTGAGCGGTCGCACGCTCACCTGAAACGCGGCAGATGCCGTGGGCACGGCGACCAGCGCGGCCGCCAGCGCGATGGGAACGATGCGTCGGGCGTTCATGGCCCCGAGGCTAGTGCGCCTTGTCGGACGCACGTGCCACGCGGGCGAGCACGAACGCCCCGACGATTGCAGCCACCACCGATGCCGCGAGCACCCCTGCCTTGGTGGCCTCGCTCATATACGGATCGCCAAAGGCCAGATCGGTGATGAACAGCGACACGGTGAACCCGATGCCACCCAGAATGCCAATGCCCATCATCTGGCTCCACCGGGCGCCGTCGGGCATGCGCCCGAGGCCGGTCTTCAGCGCGATGAACGCCCCCAGCGGAATGCCGATGGCCTTACCCACCAGCAGCGCCACTGCCACACCCACTGCGGCTCGCGTGGCGTACGGGGCGTCGAATACCGACGCGTTCAGCATGATGCCGGCGTTCGCCAGCGCGAAGATTGGCAGCACCACAAACGACGACCATGGCTCGAGCGCGTGGATGAGCCGGCTGGCAGGGGAGACGGCTTCGCGGCTCAAGTGCGCCAGTTCCATCCACGCGTGGTCGTCGGCGTCGGGCGGCGTGGGGTTGTCGGATGTCTCGTCGGCCACGTCGCGCGCCGCACGCGACACCGCGGCGGGCTGCTGCCGCGGGAGGGCCGGCATGAGCAGGCCGATTGCCACGCCCGCGATGGTGGCGTGCACGCCGGAGGCTGCGGTGAACGCCCAGGCCAGCACGCCCAGAAGCACATACGGCGGCAGGGCACGCACCTTCAGATGGATGAGTACCCGCATCAGCACCAGTGCGCCCACGGCAGCCCCGAGCCAGGCCAGCGAGACGCCGCTGGAGTACACGACGGCGATGACGATGATGGCGCCGATGTCGTCGATGACGGCCACGCCCAGTAGGAATGCCCAGATGCTCTGTGGCACGCGACTCCTGAGCACCGCGAGCACGGCGAGCGCGAAGGCCACGTCGGTGGCCATGGGAATTCCCCAGCCATCCTGATTGGGCGTGCCGGCGTTGAACGCCAGATAGATAACCGCGGGCAGCACCATGCCGCCGATTGCCGCCGCGATGGGCAGGGCCGCCGCCTTGCGGTCGGACAACTCGCCGATGGCCAGCTCGCGCTTGATCTCGAGCCCGATGAGCAGGAAGAACACCACCATGAGGGCGTCGTTCACCACGGTCACCAGGTTGGTGGTGAGCAGGTGGTCGCCGAGGCCGAGGGTGAACGTGGCCGACCAGAACGACGTGTACGAGTCGCCGGCGGTGTTGGCCCAGATGAGCGCGACCATGGTGGCGGCCAGCAATGCCACGCCACCTGCCGCCTGCCAGCGCATGAACGACTGAATGGGCCACGCGATCACCCGCGCCGAGGCGCGTGACGATCGCGACCACGGGGCGATGATGCGGTCGTCGGGATCCTTCTCCACACCTGTGAGGCTAGCGGCGTGTGCCGTAAGGATCACGCCCGCGCTGGGTGATACACCTGCATGACAATGACGCGCGTATTTCGTACGACTCTCGCGGTGGTGAGTGCCCTTGGCATGTGGGCGGGTATCGCCATGGCGCAGCAGCCGGTGACGCTCACGGGAACGGTTGACCGGGTGGTCGATGGCGACACCGTCAACATCATCTCGCGCGGATTCCAGACAACCATCCGCCTCATCGGCATCGATACACCCGAGACCAAGCGCCCGGGCTATCCCGTGCAGTGCGGCGGCCCACAGGCGTCTGCCGAGGCCGCCCGGCTGCTCCCCGTCGGCAGGGCGGTGCGGGTGGTGTCTGACCCGTCCCAGGACGCCCGCGACAAGTACAACCGGTTTCTCGGGTACATCTACGCCGGGGGCAGCGGCGCACGTGGTTCCGTCAACTACCGGTTGGTCAGTGGCGGCTTCGCCAAGGCGTACATCTACGGCGGCGTGCCGTTTCAGTACGCCACGGCGTTCCTGGCCGGTGAGTCGTCGGCAAAGCGTCGCCGCATCGGCATCTGGGGTGCGCCGTGCAATGGCAACACCACCAAGCCCGCATTCGTGCGCCCATCGTCCGGCGGCACGGCTGCGCCTGCGAAGGCCGGGTGCGACGCCAATTACTCAGGCGCCTGCATCCCCAGCCCGCCGCCCGACCTCGACTGCAGCGACATCACCGCCCGCCGGTTTCGCGTGGTCGGCACCGATGTGCACAACTTCGACGTCGATCACGACGGCATCGCCTGCGAGACGCGCTAGATCAGGACTGGTGCGCGCCGCGCCCGTGCTGCTCGGCCCAGCGTGCATCGGCAGGGCGCCCACCTGACAGGTTCCAGGCCGAGTTGATGAGCCCCACGTGCGAGAACGCCTGGGGGAAGTTGCCGAGCATGCGCTGGCCGTCGTTGTCCCACTGCTCCGACAGCAGGCCGACGTCATTGCGAATGGAGAGCAGCCGCTCGAAGATCTCAAGGGCCTCATCGTGGCGACCGGCCATGGCCAGGTTGTCAACCAGCCAGAAGGTGCACAGCAGGAATGCGCCCTCGCCTGCTGGCAGGCCATCAACGTCGGCGTTTTCGAGCGTCTCGTAGCGCAGCACCAGACCCTCGTACGTGAGGTCGCGCTGAATCACTTCCATGGTGCTGATCACGCGCGGGTCGTCAATGGGCAGAAAGCCCACCAGCGGGATCATGAGCAGGCTGGCATCGAGGCGCTGCACGTCGTAGGCCTGCACGAATGCGCCGAGTTCCTCATCCCACCCGTGTTCGCACACCTCGGCGTGCACCTCGTCGCGCTGGGCACGCCAGCGATCAACCGGGCCCGTGAGCCCCGAGTTCTCCACGGCGCGGATCGCACGATCGAACGCCACCCAGGCCATCACCTTCGAGTGCGTGAAGTGCCGGCGCGGGCCGCGCACCTCCCAGATGCCCTCGTCGGGCTCGCGCCACCGCTGCTCGAGCGACTGCATGAGCGCCAGCTCAAGCGCCCAGGTGTCGGGGTCGGGCTCCACGCCAATGCGCCGGGCCACGTGCAGTGAGTCCATTACCTCGCCGTACACATCGAGCTGGAACTGATCGCTTGCGGCGTTGCCGATGCGCACGGGCTTCGCGCCCCCGTGGCCCTCGAGCCACGGCACTTCCCACTCATCAAGCCTGCGCTCACCTGCCGCGCCGTACATGATCTGCATGTCTTCGGGGTCGCCGGCCACCGCGCGCAGCAGCCAGTCGCGCCAGGCCACGGCCTCGCGCGTGTACCCGCCCAGCATCATCGCGTAGAGGGTGAAGGTGGCATCGCGCAGCCAGCCGTACCGGTAGTCCCAGTTGCGCACCCCGCCCGGCTGCTCGGGCAACGACGTGGTGGCCGCGGCCAGCATCGCTCCGGTGGGGGCGTACGACAGCGCCTTGAGGGTGATGAGCGAACGGATGACGGGCTCGCGCCACGGGCCCTGAAATGGGCAGCGTGAGCTCCAGCTCTCCCACCACTCAAGGGCACCGGCAAGGGCCTGCTCGGGGTCGGGGCCGGCAGGGGCCGGCTCATGCGAGAGGTGGTGGTTGAGGGTGAAGCTCACGCGCTCGCCCTCGGCCACGGTGAAGCGGAAGGCGATGTCGCCCTCCTGCCGGGCCAGTTCAACAGGCGACACGATGCGCAGTGCCTCAGGCCCCGAGATGAGGTCGGCACCCTCCGGCATGTGGCGCACCCACGGACGCGTGCGGCCGTAGTCGAACCTGGCGGCCACCACCGACTCCATGGGCACCGAACCCTCAAGACCCTCAACGATGCGTACCAGGCATGGCCCGCTGGGCTCAGGCGACATGAGGTCGATGATGCGCACCCGGCCCTCGGCGCACGTCATGTCGGTCTCAAGCACCAGCGTCTCACCCGCGTACCGGCGCACACTGTCGGTGATTCCCGACGCGGGTGCCATGCGCCACTCGCCATTGTCGGGGGTGCCGAGAATTGAGCAGAACACCGCCGGCCCGTCGAAGCGCGGCAGGCACATCCAGTCGATGGTGCCGTCCTTCGCCACCAGCGCGCAGGTGCGTTTGTCGCCGATGAGGGCGTGATCCTCGATTGGGCGTGCGGGGGTGGTCACGCGCGCCACTATTCCAGATGCTGCGGGGCATTCGACCGCAGGTGGCCCCGGCACCCGTGTCATGCGACACCATTGGGGAATGAACGTCCACTTCGCCAACGCTCCCGACGATCTCGTCACGTGGCTCGCATCCACGCCGGGCTTCATGCAACGGGCGTCGCACGCCATCGCCACGGCGGAGGGCACATGGCTCATCGATCCCGTGGATCACCCCGATGTGCGCGCCCGGCTTGCCGAAATGCCGGCCGTGGTGGGTGTGCTGCAACTGCTCGACCGCCACAACCGCGACTGCGCCTCGCTGGCAGCGCACTACGGCGTGCCGCTGCACGTGACGCCCACCGGCCCCATTGACGGAGCGCCATTCGAGGTGATCACGGTGAAGGCCGCGCGCCACTGGCGGGAGTCGGCCCTGTGGTGGCCTGGCCACGCATGTCTGGTGGTGGCCGAGGTGCTCGGCACCGCGCCCTACTTCCGTGTGCCGGGGCAGCGCGTTGGCGTGCACCCCATGGCCCGCATCTCGCCCCCGCGAATGCTGCGCGGATATGCCGCCAGCGCACTGCTGATGGGCCACGGCGATCCGGTGCACGATGCCGCGGCCGGTGCGATGGCCGATGCCGCCATTGCCCACGCGCGCACGTCATCGCCACGTTGGGCCCTGTCGCTCGTCACGGGCTCGGTGCGCCGGCACGACCGCAGGGACGCCGACCGCCTAACCTGACGCGCTGATGGACGGCCATCCGGCGCCACCGCCACCGGCTCCCACGGGGCTCTTCGGCGGCATCACCACCAGACTCCACGCCCTTCCGTGGTGGGGATGGCTCGGCGTACCACTGGTGGCATGGCTCGCCAGCCGCGTGCTCATCACCGTGCTCGCGGTCATCGTGTCGGTGGTGCTCGGTCGTCCCGAGGTGGCACTCGACCCGTCGGTGCCCGAGTCCTTTGCCGTGCTCGGCAGCTGGGACACCACCTGGTACCTCGACATCGCGCACCGGGGGTATGCCTTCGACGTGGGCCAGGTGGGGCAGGTATTCACCAACGTGGCCTTCTTCCCCATGCTGCCGATGATCATGTGGGCGGCGATCTCGCTGGGGCTCAACCCGTTCTGGGTGGCGCTGGTGGTGGGCAACGGCATGTTCCTGGTTGCGCTCGTCTCGCTGCACGCCATCACCCGCGCGCGCTTTGGCCCCGTCATGGCGCGCCGCGCCACCTGGGTGCTCGCGCTCGCACCGCCGGCGATTGCCGCCAGCATGGCCTACACCGAAGGCATCGCGCTGGGGCTCTCAATCGGTGCCGCGTGGCTCGCCTGGAAACAGCGCTTCGCGTGGGCGGGGCTGGTCGCCGCCTTCGGCGTGCTCATCCGGCCCACGGGCGTGCTCATCGTGCTGCCCGTGCTCATGCTCGCGTGGGCGGCTGGTGCCGATGGCCGCTGGCGCCGACTCATCACCGCCGCCATTCCCACGGTGGTCATCGGGCTGTCGTACCTCACGGTGATGCAGGTGCGGCAGGGGGGATGGGACCTGCCGCTCAAGGCGCAGGCCGCATGGGGCCGCGGGCAGCTTGGCGTGGGCCTGCTGTCGCTGCTTCCCGACGAGCTGGGCAAGGCGGTGGGCGGCACCTTTGGTGGCGACCTGCTGGGCAGCCGAGATCTGCTGGGCAAGCAGACCCTCTCGCAGTTGTCGGGGCTGACGGCCGGCGACTGGTCGGCGGTGCTGCGCGACCTGGTGTTCGGCATCATCTACGTCATTCTGCTCACCGCCCTGTGGCGCAAGGAGGGCG
>CAIPNN010000087.1 GCA_903866425.1 uncultured Actinomycetes bacterium | reverse complement strand
GGCCATCTCGTGCAGGAACTGGGCTTGGTCGCTCACACAGCACACCGTAGCCGCGGATTGGCCCCGGGGAGGGGACATCCTTGCGCCGAATCGAACACCATTGGGGAATGGGTACCCACGTACCAGTCATGAACGTTGATCAGCGGAGCATCCCGCGGCGCTTCCTGCTGCCGGGGCTTTTCCTGCTCGGCACGGTGATCTACGGCACCATCGGCTACTGGCTTCTCATTCCCCGGGCCGACCCGGTGGATGGCCTCTACTGGACGGTGCTCACCCTTGGCGGGGTGGGATACCGCGACACCACCAGGTTCGGTGCCGGGTACGAGGCGTTCTCGATCTCGCTCGTGGTGCTGCTGTTTGTGAGCGTGGCCCTCTTCATCACCGTGGGAACACAACTGGCCGCATCCGGCGACCTGACGCGACGCCTGAGGAGACGACGGGTGGACAAGGAACTGAGCGCACTCGACGGGCACGCAATTGTGTGCGGATACGGGCGCGTGGGACGCGCAGCCGTCATCCGACTGCTCAGCGAGGGACGGGAAGTGGCAGTGGTCGACAACGATCCACGCCACGAGGAGGAGTTGGTCGAACTCGGGGTGCCCCATCTCATCTCGGAGCCCGAACATGAGGCCGTCCTGCGCCGCATGGGGATCGAGCGCGCACAGGCGCTCATCTGCGCCGTCGACTCCGATGCCGTCAACGTCTACATCACCATCACTGGACGCACGCTCCGGCCCGACCTCACCATCGTCGCGCGTGCCGCCGACTCCGAGACCATTGACATCCTCGAGCGTGCCGGCGCCAACTCAGTGGTGTCGCCGTACATCATCTCGGGAGGCCAGATGGCCGAACTCGCAGCGGAGCAGCACCCGGCCAGCTAGGCGATGCTTCGGCCGTTCATGCGGCGGCCGAACATCACGAGCACGGCTGCGATGAGGGCGATCGCCGCCATCACCGCAAAAGCGAGCGCGAACGACACCGCTGCAGCGGGCAGCACGATGTAGGGGGCGAGCGCACCGCCGGTATGACCGATGCCGTTGGCAATCGAGATTCCGCGCCCGCGATGGCGCGAGTCGAAGTGCTCCCCCGTGTACGCATAGAGCAGTGGCCCGGTAAAGCCGACGACCGCCGACGCGAAGAAGCCGAAGACGGTGATCACCCAGATCGCCGAGGAAAAGCCGATGATGATCAGGATGACCGACCATACGAGCAGCGCACCAACAATGAGGAACTTGCGCTCGACGCGCTCCCCGAACTTGACCGCCAGCAGCGCACCCGCCACGAAGCCGAAGCCCGTGAGCGAGAGCGCCGCGATGCTGGCGGTGACGGACAGCCCCCGATCGGTCAGCAGGGTCGTCGGCAGCGTGAGCCATGCATCGTCGACGATCAGGTATGTGAGCCAGATGCCCAGGAAGAGCACCACGTACTTCGTGAAGTCGTGTGATTCGCTCGGCACCGGCGGAAGGGGGGGCTCCCCGGAAATCGCCGCAGGACCCACACGTGCCTCGCACTCAGCAACGGCGGCTTCGGCCTCGTCATGACGACCCCGGGCGATCATCCACCGCGGTGATGGAGGCAGTGTGGCGCGAAACGGCAGCACGATCAGTGCGCCGAGGGCGCCAATGAGGAGCAGCATCCGCCAGCCGGCCTCGAAGTTGGACAGCAGGAACAACGCGACGAACGGAATCAACGCAAAGGCGGAGTAGCCGCACAACGCGATCAGGCTCGTGGCCCGCCCGCGCATGCCCGCAGGGGCCAGTTCCGCGACATACGCACTGGCCACTGCAATCTCGGCGCCGATGCCGACGCCCGTGATGAAGCGGCCCACCGCAAGCACCGTGAGATCCGGGGCGCACGCCGCGATGATGGTGCCAAGCGAGTAGGTGGCGACCGACAGCATCAGGGCAATTCTCCGCCCGTAGCGATCGGCCAGAGCGCCATCGGCGAGTGCCCCGAGAACGCACCCGAGCAGCGAGAGCGTGACGACGACGGCGACGACCGACGCGCGGGTGCCGAACTGCTCGGTGATGGTCGGCAGGGCGTACCCGATATTCACGATGTCGAAGTACGCGAAGAACCAGGCAGCGCCCACGATCATGAGCACCCTGCGCGGGTATGGCCACCGCGTGATGGCGTCGAGTCGTGCGATGGGATCAGCGGCAGGGGGCATACGCGGACGATGGTACTGACGGGCCTGCCCTAGGTGCTGGCCGACCCGCCGGCGCCCGTCACGATGGTCGCAGTGGGGCGCATACCCATGCCGCCGTCAGCCATTGACGCGTCGGGCACCACCAGGGCACGGTGGACGGGCGACCAGAGCGCGACAGCGCTCTCGGCCACAGGCAGCGAGAGCAGCCCTGCCGGTGTCTGGCCCATGCCGGGATGCCACACGGTGCCGCCGGTCATGGCCACCAGCGCATCGCAGTCGCGGGGGTGTCCGTGGCGGGTCATCAGCACGTGCACCGGGCCGCCGAGACGGTGGACATCGCGCTCGATGGCGCGGGTGAAGCGATCGAGGTCGTCACCCTCCGGTGGCAGCACCGGGTCCACGACGATCATCACGTCGCCGTGCTCGATGTACGCGGACGTGCGCGAACCCACGCTCCAGCGCCAGAGCCCGTCGGTGTATTGATGCACCTGCATGGGGTCACGCTACCCTCGGCGCACACGGTGTGACGATCGGGAGACACATGATGGCGACGGCGATTCGACGGGCGGACGCGCACTGGCATGGCGCACTCACCACCGGCACCGGCGAGGTGTCGCTTGAATCGGGCGCGTGCGGGCCGCTCGGCATCTCATGGCCGGCACGGGTGGAGGATCCAAACGGCCAGACGAGCCCTGAGGAGCTGCTGGCAGCGGCTCAGGCCGCCTGCTTCGCAATGGCGTTCACCGCAGTGCTCGGGCGCGAGGCGCGCCACCCCGAGCGACTCGACGTGAGCGTCGCCATCTCCCTCGATCCGGCCGAGCACGGCGGGTTCAAGGTGAGCCGGTCGCACATCACGGTGCATGCCGTGGTGGGCGGGATCGACGAGGAGACATTTCAGGAACTGGCGGACGAGGCCCGCACGGGGTGCCCGGTGTCGGCTGCGTTCCAGGGCAACGTGGACATCACCATCGACGCCACGATGGTCACCCCATAGCGATGCGTGCGCTGGGGCGCTGGATCGGGCTGGAGCTCGCGACGTGGCTCATCGCCGGCACCGTGCTGGTGCTGGTGTTCTCGCTCGCCATGCCGTGGGCCGCGGCGATCGCTCTGGGCATCGGCATCACGGTGGTCATCGCCCTCATGTCGTGGATGCGCCGTGGGCGCACTCGCCTCGCGCGGTACCGGGACATGGACGGCGTTGACGAGATGACGGGCGAGGAATTTGAGGACTGGCTCGCGGTGCTGTTCAGGCGGTCCGGGTACCGGGTACGGCACACGGCGGCATCAGGCGACTTCGGCGCCGACCTCATCATCAGCATGGACGGCGAGGAGTGGGTGGTGCAGGCCAAGCGGCAGGCGCGTCCGGTGGGTGTGGCCGCCGTGCAGCAGGCGGCCGCGGCACGCCCCCACTACGACGCCGACGGGGCAATGGTGGTGACGAACACCACATTCACGGCCCAGGCGGTGACGCTGGCCGCGAGCACCGACGTCGTCTTGTGGGACCGGGATGACATCGCCGCCGAACTGCTCTCGAGTAGGGGCACGGCAACGGGTCACGAAGTCCGGTAGCCACTGGGTGAAGGGTTGGCCAAGAAGCGTGTGAACCTTGACAGTTCCCCTTGCAACTCTGTCCAGCTTCTGCGTTACTCCAACAGTCCTTTTCCGGACCAAGACAGGAGACGAGATGTCCGCAATGACCGCTGAGACCCCGACGCAGCCCGGTTCGCTGGAGCGCATGCGCGACCGCGCCATCTCGGACTACCTGGCCGTATCAAGGAACGCGCACGTGTACGCCACCACGACGGACTACCTGGCCGCCGAGGAGCGCGCGTGGGAGCGCGTGCAGGCGTCCATCCGCCGCAGCCAGCGCGTGGAGGACAGCGCACTGGTCTAGGCCCCGCGCCACGCATCGAGATTGACCGAGGGCCCTGCCTCCCCGATACACGGGGGCGCAGGGCCCTCGTCGTACCGTCCCTGCTTGTGCTGTCGTCGAAATGACGTAAAATCCCCGGGGATATGACGTCAGTTCGACGCAAAATAGTCGTTGTCGGGTCGGGACTCGCCGGCATGTTCACTGCCCTGCGGGTGGCCGAGCACCACGACGTGCTGCTGCTGACCAAGCACACGCTGGGCGAGGGAAGCACCGCCTGGGCCCAGGGTGGCATCGCCGCAGCGGTTGGCCCCGAGGACACCGTGACCGCACATGTGGTGGACACGCTCGATGCCGGCGCCGGCATGTGCGACCCGGTGGTGGCCAGCGTGGTGTGTGCCGATGCCCCTCGCCGGGTGAGCGACCTGCTGGGCTTCGGTGTCCGCTTCGACCGCGCCGACGACGACACCCTGGCGCTGGCCCGCGAGGGCGCCCACTCCCGCCCGCGCGTGGTGCATGCAGGTGGTGATGCGACCGGCCGTCACGTGGCGGATGCCCTTGCAGCACAGGTACGCAGTCACGCACGCATCGCGGTACGCGAGCACACGATGGTGGCCGAGGTCACTGTTGACGATTCCGGCGTCACCGGCGTACGGCTTGCGGATGGCACGACGATCGCCACACGCAGTGTGGTGCTCGCCACCGGTGGGTCTGGGCACGTGTTCGCCCGCACCACCAACCCGATGGGCGCCACGGCCGACGGACCTGCGCTGGCCTACCGCGCGGGAGCAGCACTCGCCGACATGGAAATGGTGCAGTTCCACCCCACCGCGCTCGCCATCGGCCCGAGCCCCCTCGCACTGGTGAGCGAGGCCGTACGTGGGGCTGGCGGCATGCTCTTTGACGCCGAGGGCCACCCCGTGATGCAGGGCGTGCACCCGATGGGCGACCTCGGGCCACGCGACGTTGTGGCCCGTGCCGTGTTCCGCAGCGCACGCGAGACAGGCCGCGACGTGGTGATGAGCCTTGCCCACCTCGACCCCGAGCGGGCGCGTGCGCGGTTCCCCGACATCACCGCTGTGTGCGCAACCCATGGCCTCGATCTGGCCACCGACCCGATTCCTGTGACGCCCGCCGCGCACTACGCCATGGGCGGCGTGCTCACCGATCTGTCGGGCCGCACCACCATCCCGGGCCTGTGGGCAGTGGGCGAGTGCGCATCCACCGGTCTGCACGGCGCCAACCGCCTGGCCAGCAACGGCCTGCTTGAAGCCGCCGCGCTCGGCGAGCGCGCCGCCGCCGATATCGCCGCCGGTGGTGGCGAGCCCGCACCGGGCCCGCGCGTTGATGCGCGCCCGCTCACCACAGGTGCTGGTGACGCTGACGCCGTGCGCACCGAGGTGGGACGCATCATGTGGACCGGCTGTGGGCTCGAGCGCGATGCCGAGGGGCTCGCCATCGCTGCCGGCGAACTGGATGCCCTCCCCCGCCCCGCCACCCCCGAGGCCGCCAACCTGCTCGACATCGCGCGGCTCGCGGTACGTGCGGCCGCGCTGCGCGAGGAAAGCCGCGGGGCGCACTTCCGCACCGACTTCCCAGATGCCGATCCCACGCAGGCCCGCAGGACCGCCTGGGCCGGCGACCAACCTCATCACCTGAAGCCCGCCGACATGGCGACACCCACGAACAACTTCACGGAGGCAGTGTGACCACCACCGCACCCACGTGCGCGATCCCCCAGCCCGAGTCCACGGTTCCGGAGGCCGAGCTCATCGCACGCGCTACGGCTGCCCGCGAAGCGCTCGGCGACCGGCTGGTCATCCTCGGTCACCACTACCAGAAGCACGAGGTCATCCGATTCGCCGACATCACCGGCGACTCGTTCCTGCTGGCCCGTCGCGGTGCCGAGGCCACACAGGCCGACCTGGTGGTGTTCCTCGGCGTGTACTTCATGGCCGAGGCCGCCGACATCCTGGCCCAGCCCCATCAGCGCGTGGTGCTGCCCGACCTCGGTGCCGGATGCCACCTGGCCGAGTGCGCGGACATCTTCACCGTGAACGACGCATGGGAGCAGATCACCGCGCAGTTCCCCGACCGCACCATCGTGCCGCTCACGTACATGAACTCGGGCGC
>CAIPNN010000086.1 GCA_903866425.1 uncultured Actinomycetes bacterium | reverse complement strand
GCGAGGCGTAGCCGGCACCGGAGCCCGCGACGTGCTCCCTCTGGCCGATGACGTCCCGGGCCGCCGGGCCCCGATCCTCACCATCCTCATCATCGCGGCATGGGTGGCGATGTGGATCGTCAATCTGCTGCGCCCCGACGACGGCAATGTCGTCGACTCGAGTCAGGCGCTCGACTGCCGGTGGGGCCTGGTGCCCGACCACTTCGTACACGGCACCACGGCAACCGTGGACCCGTGCGCGATGCTCAACATGGAGCACAGCCGCTGGCTCGAGGTGCTCACCGCGCAGTTCCTGCATGCGTCCTGGTGGCACATCATCGGCAACGTGCTGTTCATGTGGGTGTTCGGGGCCTCGGTTGAGGCACGCCTCGGCCGGGTGCGGTTTCTGCCCTTCGTGCTGGCCTGCGGATCGCTGGCCATCATCGTCGAGGCGCTGGCCACACCGTCTGGGCTCAACCCCATCATCGGCGGGTCGGGCATGGTCGCCGGTGTGCTCGGTGCGTACATCGTCTTGTTCCCGTCGGCGCGTGTGTGGGCGCTGCTCATCGTCATCCCGGTGCGCCTGCCTGCATGGGTGCTGCTGGTGGTGTGGTTCGGCTATCAGCTCATCGCGGCACTGGCAGGCTTCGAGGCGGGTACGGCCTACTGGGCACACGTGGCAGGCTTCGCCATCGGTGCCCTGCTGATACGCCCGGTCTCCACCGGCCTTCCGCCGCCGCCGATCCCCCGCAGCCGGGCCGGGATCCCGGCCCCGGCATGAGCCCGTGGTTCAGACGCGAACCGCGTCCGGAACGGCCACCCGAGTTCGTGCGGGTGGCAATCGCGCTCAATCAGGTGGAGGGCGAGATGATCCAGGGCATGCTGGCGGAGGCGGGCATCCCGTCCTTCCTGCGCCGCAATGCCGCCTTCGACGTGCCCGACATGCTGGCTGGCGGCGCTCGCGACGTGATGGTGCAGGGTGTGCGCGCTCTTGAGGCGCACGCGGTGCTCGACCCCCTCGAGCCCGCAGACGACTAGCGGCCGAGCACCACCGGACCCGAGCGGGAGCGGGTGGGCTGACGCCACACGACGCCGGCAACCAGAAGCGCGGCGCCGATCACCAGGGTCGCCACGAGCGCGATCCACCAGTTGGCGATGGTGGCGGAGGCGGCCACCTCGAGAATGTCCGACTGCGTTCCGGACGCCGCGCCCGCCACCAGGGGCGGAACGATGAGCCGGATGAGGATGGGCAGGATGCCGAGCACGAGGAACCCGATGCCCACGTGGCGCGCGGTGCGGGTCCAGTCATCGGTGACCAGGAACCCGATTCCCAGCAGCACCAGGGCGCCAATGGCCAGCAGCAGCGGGGTCCACTTCATGACTCCGAGAAGCGACGCCACGGTGGAGGCCTCGGAGGGGACGTCCTTGGCGCTCACCGTGATGGTGAGGTCGGTGGCCGCGGGAATTGCGGCAGCCAACTGCGGGTTGGTGCCCTGCAGGCGGGCCACGATCTGGTCGCGCAGCGCCGAAACATCAATGGTGATGTCAGCATCAGGCCGGTCCCGGAGGGCCTGCCGGGCCTTGGCGATGCCGCCGCTCAGCGCGTTGCCAAGATCGGGCTGAGCAAGCACCTGGCCGACGGCGGCGGTGATGGCGGCGTTGCCCGATGCCGAGACGACAGTGCCGGCCGCTTTCGCCGCCGTGTCCACCTGCGTGACGATGACGTTGGTGCTCGCCGTCACTCCCGCGGGGCTCTGAATGGT
>CAIPNN010000085.1 GCA_903866425.1 uncultured Actinomycetes bacterium | reverse complement strand
GTTTCACGGTCGCGGCTGGGGATGCGTCGCCGCGATCACGGAAACGTACCCGTTTCGTCGGGGGCAAGCAGCACGCAGGCGTGGGCCATTTGTCCCGCTGATACCGTCGCCCCAATGCGTCGCGACGAACTCGAAAGCGCCGGAATCCACCTTCCCGTGCTGCCCACGGTGTGCGTGGGCCCACTTCCGCAGCCCGGCAACTGGGCCCAGCGCCTCGATCGCCTCGGGCTCGACGTGATCACCACTGGTGCGCCGGTGGACGAGCCGGCGGGTATCGCGCATGCCCGTGCCGCCGTGCCGCACCGGCCGCTGCTCGCCATAGCCGGCGATCCGGTGGCCCTTGCGGACGCCGGTGCCCTGCTTGTTGCCACCGATGAGATGACGCCCAGCGCCACATACGCATTTGGGCCCGATGAGCAGGTGGTCATACCCATTGCGGCTGATGCCCCGGCGGAAAACGCCAACGATGTTGCGCGGGCTGTGCTCGAGGCCGCTCGCGGCGGGCAGGCATCGGCCATCTGGGTGGCGGCCCCCGACCTGTCGATGGTTCCGGAAGATGTTGTGGAGGCCAAACTGGCGGCCCTCACCGATGGCGCCCGCATGGCCCGTATGTGGCTCGCCAAGCAGCAGAGCGACCCCGACTAGAAATCGGGCGCAGTCGGGGCCGGCGGCTACAGTCGGCCCATCGTGTTGACGCACCTCCGCGCATCCGCGCGCGCATTCCGCCGGAATGCCCCCGTCGTCATCGGCCTCCTGGTGTTCGCGATCGCACTCGCGAACCTCCTCGACGTCGTGTGGCCCGGCATGGCCGACCACTTCCATCTGCTGGGGTACTTGCTGCCGCAGCGCGCTGCGCCGTGGGCACACGCGCTGGCTGCACCAGTGGCCATGCTGGTGCTGGGGCTCGGTTGGGCGCTGGCGCAGCGTCGCCGTGCAGCACTTGCAATTGCCGTGGGTGGGCTTGGCGTGATGGCGGTGACCGCCGCGGGTGTGCGCCATTGGGGTGACGCCGTCGCCTGCGGCCTTCTGGCCATCGGGCTGTACGCCCTGCGCGGGGCATTCCCCGTGGTGCCCGCGCCCGCCGCCGTGCGTCAGTCGCTGGTGCGCTTGCCGTTCGCCGCGGCCGGGGCATTCGTGATCGGGGTGCTCGCGGTGCTGGTGGCACGTGGCGATGCGGTGCCTGAGCTCAGCGGTACCGACGTGGTGCGCGAGTCGCTTGCACTGCTCGCCTGGCGATCTGGCCCGGCGGACTTCCCGACCGCCTTCAACTGGCTGCCCGAGGCGCTTGCCCTTGTGGGCATTGTGGCCTTGGTGGTTGTGCTGGCGCCGCTGCTTCGTCGCCCGCCATTTGTGCCCGACCCACAGACCGCAGTCGCCCGCCGCCGGGTGGACGATCTGGCAAGCCGCCACGACAGCGGGTCGCTCTCGCAGTTCGTACTGCGTCCCGACCACCACTGGCTGTTCTCAGACGATCGCGACGCCGTGCTGGCGTACCAGGTGGAGGCCGGGGTGTTCCTTGTGGCTGGCGATCCCATTGGCAACCCCGATGCCATTCCGGGGCTCGTGGCCAAGGCCGCCGATACCGCCGCGCGTCACGGGCTGCTGCTGGGTGTGATGGCCGGCGCCGAGGGCATGCGTCCGCACTGGCGTCAGGTTGGCCTGCGCGCCGCGTACCTGGGTGATGAGGCAGTGGTCGATGCCCCCACCTTCTCGCTCGAGGGCCGCGCCATCCGCAAGGTGCGGCAGTCGGTCACCCGCGTGCAGCGCGAGGGCTACAGCGCCCGGCTGGAGCGGGTGCGCGATCTGGCCGCCGATGAGCGCGACGCCCTCGAGCGCTTTCGCCGCGAACGCCGCGATGGCGAACCCGAGCGTGGGTTCTCCATGGCCGGCCACCGCATTGCCGACCCGGGCAGCCAGCCCTCATGGGTTGCCGTGGCCACCGGCCCTGACGGCGCCATCGCCGGGGTCATGCACTTCGTGCCCGGCCACCGCGGCACCACGCAGTCGCTGTCGATGATGCTGCGCGCGCCGGAGACCCCCAACGGCCTCATGGAGTTCCTGGTGGTGCAGGCCATCTGCGGGTTCCGCGACATGGGGGTGACCGACGTGTCGCTCAACTTCGTCACCGGCGGTCGGTACTTCCGTGAACACCACACGGCCGTGCAGCGCATGCGCAACCGCAGCTGGCGTGTTGCCGACCGCTGGTTCCAGGTGAAGCGCCTGGAGAAGTTCACCGAGAAGTTCTTCCCGCGCTGGGATGCCCGCTACGTGATGCACCCGGGGCTCGCGTTGGGCTACCTGCGCATCGGCATGGCCGCCATGTGGGCAGAGGGGCAGATCGCCCGGCCACGCGAATTGGTCAGGCTGGGCTCGGCGCGTCGTGCGCCGGCCGAGCAGCAGGATGCCGTGGAGGCGCGCTCGTAACAAACGCGCGGATGGCCGTGAGGCGGCCGCGCGTCGGTGTTCATGGGGTCAGGCGGCGGGGTCGCCCTCGGGCAGGCGGTTACGGCGCCTGGCCGAGAAATACGTGGCCTGCGGGTGATGCATGATGATGGCCGCGGTGCTCTGCTCGGGCGTGAGCTGGCAGGCGCTGGTGAGGCCCATGCCCATGGCCTCGGGGAAGGGGCTCAGCAGTCGCAGCACGTCGGCGTGCTGCTCAACGTCCGGGCACGCCGGGTAGCCCCACGAGTAGCGGCGGCCCTGATCGGTGCCGAGGCCGAGCTCGCGCTTGATGCGTGCGTGCACCAGGTCGGCCATACCCTCGGCGGCCTCAACGGCAAGCCCGTGGGCGAAGTAGGCCTCGGTGTATTCCTCTGCGGCCTGCAGGCGGTCGAGGTACTCAGTGGCCTCCTGCCCGACGGTGACGGCCTGCAGCGCGATGACGTCGCGCACGCCGCTCTCGATGGGGCGCAGGTAGTCGGCCAGGCACAGCAGGCGGCCTTCGTCCTGACGCGGGAAGTCGAAGCGCGCGGTCTCGTCACCCGTATCGGGGTCGAACACCACCACCTCGTCGCCATCGCGGTTGGCGGGGAAGTACCCGTAGGTGCCGCGCGGCACGATCCAGCCCTCGGCGATGGATGAGCGCTCCATGGCCTTGCGGCGGGGCTCAAACTCTTCCTTCACGATGCGCTGGTACTCGGCGTCATCCTGCCCGCGACCGCCCCACGACATCTTGTACAGCGAGCGCTCGTCCATACGGGCGAACATCTCGTCGAGGTCGAACTCCTCAACCATGCGCGGGCCCCAGAAGGGCGGCTCGGGCACGGGGGCCTCGTCGAGCACCACCGGCTCGGCCGTCGGACGCGGACGCGACGCCACCTCGGTGGCCTTCTCGCTGGCGGTGCGGGCCTCGTCGAGGCGCTCCTGCGCAAATACCGGGCGGTCGGCAGGGTCCTGCAGGCGGTCAACCGCGCCCAGGCCGTCGAAGGCATCCTTGCAATAGAACACGCCCGGCCCGTACGGCTCGCCGTCCTCGAGGAACATCGTGCGCCAGCCGAACTGCTTGTTGATTGCCGCGCCACCGATGAGCACCGGGTAGTCCTTGCCGCGCGCCGCCAGTTCCTGCACCAAGAGCGGCATCTGCTTGCTGGTGCTCACCAGCAGGGCCGACACGCCAATCACGTCGGCGTTGTGCTCCTCGGCGGCATCGATGATGGCGGTCACCGGCACCTGACGGCCAAGGTCGTGCACCGTGTAGCCGTTGTTCTTGAGGATGGTGCCCACGAGGTTCTTGCCGATGTCGTGCACGTCGCCGTACACGGTGGCAAGCACCACAGTGCCCTTGGTGTAGCCCTCAACCTGGTCGAGGAACTGCTCAAGGTGCGCCACGCTCTTCTTCATCACCTCGGCGCTCTGCAGCACGTAGGGCAGGATGAGCTCGCCGCGGCCGAAGCGGTCGCCCACTTCCTTCATGGCGGGCAGCAGCACCTCGTTGAGCACCTCGATGGCCTCGTCGTTGGCGCGCGCTCCGCGCTCGTCGAGCGCGGCGTCCACGTCGGACTCCACGCCCTCGGGCACCCGGTGCAGGATGCGCTCGAAAATCACCTCGTCGGGCGGCATGTCCTTGAAGCGCGCGGTGGGGTCGGGGGCCTCCTGGGCCTCCACGCCCTCGTACTTGGCGATGAAACGGGGAAGGGCGTCCTCGCGCCGGCCGAAGATGAGGTCGTCGGCAAGCTCAACCTCGTCGGCGGGGATCTCACCCATGGGCCGGATGTGGGTGGGGTTGATCATGGCGAGATCCAGCCCGGCGTCAACGGCACGGGCCAGGAACACGCTGTTGAGCGTGGCGCGGGCGGCGGGGGCGAGGCCAAACGAGACGTTGCTCACGCCCAGGCTGGTGAACACGCCGGGCAGGTTCTCCTTGATCAGGCGGATGCCCTCGATGGTGGCCGCACCTGAGAACCGGTACTCCTCCTCACCCGTTGCCAGGGTGAAGGTGAGCGCGTCGAAGATGAGGGCCTCGGGCGCCAGCCCGTACTCACCGCATGCGAGGTCGTGGATCTTGCGGGCGATGCGCAGCTTCTCCTCGCCCGTCTTGGCCATGCCGATCTCATCATCAATGGTCAGCGCCACCACGGCAGCGCCGTGCTTCTTGACGATGGGCACCACCTGGTCGATCTTGACGCGCCCGTTCTCCATGTTGATGGAGTTGACGATGGCGCGGCCGGGGTAGGCGGCAAGCGCGGCCTCAACGGCGTCGGCCTCGGTGCTGTCGATCATCAGCGGGGCCTCAACGCCCATCGCCAGCTTCTTGGTGAGGATGGCGATCTGGGCGGCCTCGTCAACGCGCTCGGTGAGGGCCACACACACGTCGAGCACGTGGGCTCCGAACTCCACCTGCTCGCGGGCCACCGCAAGCGCGCCGTCGTAGTCGTCGGCGAGGATCATTTCCTTGATCTTGCGGCTGCCCTGGGTGTTGACGCGCTCGCCCACGATGGTGGGGCGGGGCTCCTGGCCGAGGTCAACGGTGCGCATGGCGCTTGCAACCCGCGGCGTGTTGGGCACGACCGGGCGCTTGTGCGGGGTCACATCCTTGAGCGCGGCGACGATGGCGCGGATGTGGTCGGGCGTGCTTCCGCAGCAGCCACCCACCACGTTGGGGCCGAAGTCGGCCACCATGGCGGCGATCTGCTTGGCCATGCCATCGGGGTCGAGGTCGTAGTGCGCCACGCCACCCACGTTGCGCGGCAGGCCGGCATTCGGCACCACCGAGATGGGCTTGTGCGAGTGGGTGCACATGTACGACACCGGCTCGCGCAGGTGCTCGGGGCCCACGGAGCAGTTGGTGCCGATCACGTCAACGCCCATGGCCTCGAGAATCGTGACCACGGCGCCCACGTCGGTGCCAAGCAGCATGCGGCCGGTCTGGTCGAGAGCCACCTGCGCCTGAATCGGTACGCGGGTACCCATGTCGTCAAACGCCAGGCGAATTCCCTGGATGGCGGCGCGGGTCTCGAGGATGTCCTGCTGGGTCTCGATGAGCAGTACGTCGGCGCCACCCTGCATCAGGCCCTTGGCCTGCGTGCGGATCTGGTCGGCCAGCTCGTCGAACGTGATGCCCGACAGCTTCGGGTCGTCGGTGCCCGGCAGCATGCCGGTGGGGCCGATGGAACCGACGACGAAGCGCGGAATGCCGTCGGCCGCCTCGTAGTCGTCGCATGCCCGGCGGGCGTTGGCGGCTGCGGCCACGTTGATGTCGGTGACGAACTCGGCAAGGTTGCCGCCGTCGGGGCGCTGCCACTCGGCAAGCCGCATGGCCGTGGCCTGGAACGAGTTGGTCTCAACCGCCTGCGCACCGGCGTCGAGGTAGGCCCGGTGGATCTCCTCGATCACGTCGGGTCGGGTGACCGACAGGTAATCGACGGCACCCTCAAGCGCCCCGCCGCCGTAGTCATCGGCGGTGAGGTCGCGTGCCTGGATCTGTGTGCCCATCCCGCCGTCGAATACGACGACGCCTTGCTGGAGGGCCGGTAGGTAGAGACCAGCGTTCTTCACGTCGGGGAAGCCTAGTGGTGCAGGCGCCTACGCGGTGTGCGCAGCGATGGCGTTGGTGACGACCTTCCCCGTGCCCATGGCCGCCTGCCCTCGTGCGACCACCGGGTCGGCACCCGCCTCGCGTGCTGCGTCGATCAGGTCTTCCCGTGTGTGGCCCGCGAACGCGGCAAGCGGAATGGCGCGGGTGGTGTCGTCGGTGCGCAGGCGCTCGATGAGCGCGATGGCGTCGTCACCGGCCTCGAGGTCGATGAGCAGGCAGGCCGGGGTCTCGTCGGCCAGCGCCTCGGCCAGGCGCGTGGGGCCGCCCACCACTCGCAGGCGGTACCCGGCGATCTCAAGCCCGCTCTCGATGCGCGACCGCATCATCAGGTCGGGGCAGAGGGCGATGACGAGCGGCTGATCGGTCACAGGGCGACCGTATCAACCACTCCGTGCCGCGCTGCGGGGGTGCGAGCACCACCAAGGGGGAGTGTGGCCCGCAGCACAGAGCGCCCATCCTCACGGCGCCGCAGCCACGTGAGGCTCACGTCGTCGAGCATCGCCGAGCCCAGGCCCGGCAGCCCGGCGCCGGCATCGGGGGCGCCGTCGTCCGACACCACGAGTTCCACGGTGTCGCCGGCCGGCTGGGCGAGTACGGCGACGTTCGCCGCGCCCCCGTGGCGCACGGCGTTTGAGCAGGCGTCGGTGCAGATGTCCACCACCGATGACGCCAGTGGCGGGTGGTCGTCAATGCGCGCTGCGAGGTCGTCGGGCAGCGCTACCTGCACGGTGCACAGGCCGTCCCATGCCT
The DNA here is from genome assembly GCA_903866425.1 of uncultured Actinomycetes bacterium. Taxonomy (GTDB): domain Bacteria; phylum Actinomycetota; class Thermoleophilia; order Miltoncostaeales; family Miltoncostaeaceae; genus SYFI01. The sequence continues at coordinate 1,416 of CAIPNN010000085.1, read as the reverse complement.
TGGCCACGCCCGCGAGGGCCTCGCGCACCCCGGTGCCCTGCCTGCCGGGCTCCAGGTGGCCGAGGGCCTCCACCAGCAGCTGCTCCGCCCCCGCCAGATCGCCCTGCTCGACGCGCATTGCCGCTGCGCGCACGGCGGTCTGCACCGGGCCATGCAGCGCCCGCGACATCCGGCGCTCCTCATGCCACGCGACGGCCCCGGCAACAGCGGCCGCGTACTGCAGGCGCGCATTGCTCGCCACCAGCTCGGCGTCGGCGGTGTCCGCCTGACGACGGTGCCCCTGTTCGATCGACAGGCCCAGCACCACCACGAGCCCTCCGATCATGATGCTGATGGGGCTGCGCCATGCGTTGTCGCTGCCCGCAGCACTCATGATCACGCCCCATGCAGCCCCTGCGGCCACCAGGCCGACGAACCCGCTGGCGACGAGTGCGGGGCCGCGCGCGCCTGGGCTCATCGTCCGAAGCCGCGGCGTGACGAGCCATCCAAGCAACGCGAGCGCGCCCGCGATGAGCAGGCCGCCAATCACCGCATAGGCGAGCCCGCGCGCGAGGCTGGCGTTGTAGGCGGTGAGCATGCTGAGGCTCATCACCATCAGCAGCACGGCTCCCCAGAGCGGACGGAACGGCTGGCCCAGCGAAGCCGCGTTCCACACGTCGGCCCATCGGATGCGCCCGAAACCGGTGGGCTCAGCCGCCCGTGGCGCTGGGGCCGGCAGGTGCACCATCTCGTGGCTCATCGGCCGGATCACCTCATCGGCGTCGGCCCGCAGCCCCGGTGCGAGATCATCGACCCGGCCGCCCTTCAGCGCTGCCAGGCGGTCGAGCAGCAGGCTTCGCACCTGCGCGGTCGCCCTCTCCTGGATTTCCGCCGACTTGGCGATTGCGTCGTCTTCCGCCCGGCGCAGATCGTCCCCCTGCGCCCTCAGTTGGCGGCGGCGCGCCTGGCTGGTGCGCACGAGGTCCACGATCGTCGCGGTGATGGACATCGCGAGAGTGATGGTGATGACCGAGGCGATCACCCGGAAAAGCAGGCGCGGCTCGCCCGTGCCCATGAGGCCGAGCAGCAGGCCCAGCACGACGCCGCGGACGATGGCGCCGACCACGAACATCACGAGGGCCCGTCCCGGGCGGGGCCTGACGGCGACGTCGCGCAGCAGCAACGGCCGCAGAGCGACCATCACCGCGAACATCGCCGCCACGGCTGCCACGTTGGCGGCGAGGTTGAGCACGACGTTGAATCCCGACTGGCTCGTGAAGCGGTCGGTCATGTTGCCGGCGATCGATGTCACCAGGCACACCCAGAACGCCGTCCAGCTGAGGGCGCTGGGTCCGCCCATGCGGCGGGTGATCAAGAGGTGCGCTCGGGCAGCCCGGATACCTGCGCGAACTGCCGCACGGCCTCCACGCGCGGGTT
>CAIPNN010000084.1 GCA_903866425.1 uncultured Actinomycetes bacterium | reverse complement strand
CCCGGCGTCATATGCATCGTTGGTGCAGTACTGGGCCGCGTGTACCCATCAGGCGCAGGAACAGTGTGCGCGACGCACGATGAACCCCAACGGCCTCATTACGCGGCCGTTCATGTGGGGCAAGTCTGACTACGTGCGCGAGTCCGAGCGGCTCAACCGCGCGGGTGCCGAGGTGATGCGCGACTTCATCGCGCAGCGCCAGACGCAGAACGAGGGCACCGGCGAGATCATCATGGATTCGTACGGAGGGGTCATCAACGAGGTGTCGCCGACCGCCACCGCCTTCGCCCATCGCGACATGCGGTTCTCCATGCAGTACCTCACCTACTGGACCGGCCCGGAGCAGCAGGAGGAGTCGGTGCACTGGCTGCGTCGGTTCGAGGCGGGGCTGAAGCCTCACGCGTCTGGTCAGAAGTACGTCAACTACATCGACTCCGACCAGCGGAACACGCCGGGCGTCTACTACGGGCAGAACCTCGACCGCCTTATCGATACCCGCCGCAGGTTCGACCCGGACGACGTGTTCCGCTTCCGCCAGGCGATCCCGCTCACCCGCCCGAAGGGCTGATCACCAGCCCCAGGTCCCCTCGTCGCCCTTGAAGGGGCCCACCACATCGGGGGTGATCCAGCCGCCATAGAAGCCACCGGTCTGCGCCTGCACCGGCTCGCCGTCAACCGTGCACTCGAGCGCGCCCGGGTAGAAGGCGACGTGCCCGGCGATGGGGGCGAAGGCCGGCACCGGGTTGCGGTAGCGCCACGCGACCTTGGGCAGCACGATCTGGTCAACCGCCACGTCGAGGTAGTCGGCCTGGCCCTTCCACTCGCACAGGCTGCGGCCCTCGGCCTGCTGCAGGTGCTCCATGGCGATGTCCTCAGGCGGCAGGTACCACGACGGCGGGTGGCTGGTCTCCATCACGCGCCACGCGCGACGGGTGTCGGCGAGCGTCACATCGCCCAGCTGGATGACCACATGGCGGTCGCTCTGCTCCAGGCGCGGTGGGCGCGGGTAGCTCCACACCGACTCCTGGCCGGGGCCCACCGGGTCGGGCTCGGGGCGGCGCATCCTCATCCGTCCCATCCCGCGAGCAGTGCGTCCGTGATGCCCTTGACGCGTTGCACATCGCCGGCGTCGGCGGCAGCACGCAGTGCCACCAGCATCTCTGGCGGAGCCGCGAGCAGGGCCTCTGACCCCGCGGTCATCCAGCGCACCAGCGCGTGGTGGGCCACCTGATCGGCGGGCAGCCCAAGGCGGTCGGCCAGCACCTGGATGCCCGGCATCGGGTCGTCCAACTGCGACGCGGCCACCTCGGCGCGAAAGCGCCCGCCGGGGTCAAAGGTCTCGGGATCGGTCACGGGTACATCGTAGGGCCACGCGGCTGCGCTACCGTCGGGAACATGAGCGATCAGTTCGAACCCGTCATCCCGTCGAGTGGCTGGGCCGTGGCCCACCTGATGCTGCGGGCCATCCCAGGTCTTGGCAACGGCACCGACATCGCCCGCGCACTTCGCGTGTTCACTGAGGCGGCGCCTGAGAACCAGGTGCGCGCCTTCTCGGTGGTGGGCGGCCGCGCCGACCTGGGCTTCATGCTCGTGGCGCCGAATGTGCACGACCTCGACATCGCCGTGAAGGGCGTGATGTCGGGGCCGGTGGAGGCCGAGTACACGTACCTCTCCATCACCGAGGAGAGCGAGTACCGCGCCACCGAGGACGACGAGCGCGCACGCCTTGTGGAACTGGGTGAGAGCGACGTGGAGGGCAAGCTGGCCGAGTGGAACGAGCGCATCGCGCACTACCGCGAGATGCGCGTGCACCCCGACCTGCCCGTGCGCAAACTCATCTGCTTCTACCCCATGAGCAAGCGCCGCGTCGGTGGCGACAATTGGTACTCGCTGTCGTTTGACGAGCGCAAGGCGATGATGATGGGGCACGGCACGCTGGGGCGGAAATACGCCGGGCGCGTCACTCAGCTGATCACCGGCTCAACGGGCCTTGACGACTGGGAGTG
>CAIPNN010000083.1 GCA_903866425.1 uncultured Actinomycetes bacterium | reverse complement strand
TCACCACCTGCTCGACCGACAGGCCCTTGCCCGGCGCGGGGCTTTCGGCCGCGACCGCGTCACTCTCGGGCGTCGCCGCCGACGTGGCAATGCTGGACGCGCTCTCGCGGATGATGGTGGTGTCGCCACCCCCGAGTTGCCCGGTGCCTGCCAGCACACCGAGTGCGGCGGCGGCTCCGACGACGGCCGGAAGAGCGAGGGCCCCGGCCCTGCGCCAGCCGGTGGGCTTGGTGGGCTGGTCGGGTGTCGTTGGCTCCTGCTGGTCCTGCATGGGGCGTCGCTCCCGTGTCGGTGGAGTCCTTCGTACGAGGTGGTTTGTACCCCGCTTGCATTAGCAGTGCATTAGGAAACGCTTGGCAGGTGATCTGCGTGGCACGCCACTGGGTACCATCACGGAGTCCGAGTCTCCCTGAAGAAGGCACGTGCATGGCCGAACGGGTTCTGGTGGTGGACGACGAGAAGTCCATCCGCACCATCGTGGAGTACGCGCTCAAGGACGGTGGGTTCGAGGTGGTCTCGGCCAGCCGTGGCGATGACGCCCTCGAGATCGTCGAGAAGGAGCCCATCGACTTGGTGGTGCTCGACCTCATGCTCCCCGGTATTGACGGCATGGAGGTCTGCCGTCGCATCCGCGCGCACCGCAACGTGCCCATCATCATGTTGTCGGCACGCGGTGACGAGGTCGACAAGGTGCTCGGCCTTGAGATGGGTGCCGACGACTACGTGACCAAGCCCTTCTCGCCGCGCGAGCTGGTGTCGCGCGTCAAGGCCAACCTGCGCCGGGCGAAGGTGGCCACCACCACCACTGCCGAAGACCCCATTCGCGTGGGCGACCTCGAGGTCGACCCGGCTGCGCGCACCGTGATGCGCGATGGCGAGCAGGTCAACCTGACGTACTCGGAGTTCGAGATCCTGCTCAAGCTGCTCAAGTCGCCGCGACGGGTGTTCACGCGCGAGGAGCTGATGGATCACCTGTGGAAGGGGTCGTTCTACGGCGATCTGCGCAGTGTTGACGTGCATGTGCGCCACCTGCGTCAGAAGGTGGAGCGCGACGCCGCCAACCCGGTGCTCATCCGCACCGTGCGCGGTGTGGGGTATGCGTTCGGCCGGGAGGATGGGCCGGCGGAGTGAGCACCCGGGGCCGCACCGGCCTGCAGACCTGGCTCATCGGTTCATTCATCGCCGTGGGTGCGGTGGCGAGCCTGCTCGTGCTGCTCGTGCTGCTGCCCACCCTCGAGTCGAGCGTCGTCGCTGCCGCGACCGATCGGGTGTCACTCTCCACCACCAACTCCCTGAAGGGCCTGTCCGCCCTGCCCGGTACGGGGCTCAGCGTGACCGAGGAGGAGGCCAAGGAGTTCTCCGCGTCTGCGGCGTCGGCCGTGAAGGGCGCAGCCCGCTTTGTGGGGGCCGATGGCGTGGCATACCCCGCCGGCGATCCGACGATCGTGGCCACGTTTGACCCCACCGACTACGGGCCCGAAGCCAAGGCGCTGCAGGCCACCAATCCCGGCGAGCCGGTGCGCCCGCGTGTGGCCGAGCAGCCCGACGGCTCACGCATCCTCTACTCAGCGGTGGGTGTGACGCATCTGGGCGTGGAGGTGGGTGTGCTCGAAGTGGCGGTTCCCGTGCCGCGGCCCACCGAGGAGATCGGGGTGCTGCAGCGCCGGATCATCCTGGCCGTCATCACGGTGCTGGTGCTCGCCACCCTTGCCGGGCTTGCCCT
>CAIPNN010000082.1 GCA_903866425.1 uncultured Actinomycetes bacterium | reverse complement strand
GCACAGGCCGCGCCTGCAAGGCGCTTCAGGCCGTGCGCATCATTTCGCCCGGGGCTGAGATCACGGCGTTCCGCGCGCTGCAGTTCGGCTGGTTCACCACGCGCATGCTCATGGACGAGGACGACAACATCGCCACGGCACTCGCCCGCGTGCCCGGGCTGGATGTGCACGCGGTGATGGGCCTGCTGGACGATCCGGCCGTGGATGCGGCGTACCAGGCCGACAAGGCCGAGGCGCGCACCGCCGCCGGCAGCCCCACTGAGTTCCAGGGCAAGGCCGCGAACACCGACGGGGCCGTGCGCTACACCGCGCCGTCGCTCATCTTCCGCGCCGGCGACCGCACGCTTGAGGCCGGTGGGTTCCAGCCCATGGAGGCCTACGACGTGATCGTGGCCAACCTCGACCCGAGCGGATCCCGGCGCGCGGTGCCCGACGACCGCCCCGAGGACGTGCTGCGGGAGTTCCCACTTGGCCTCTCCACACAGGAAGTGGCCGAGGTGATGCGCACCGACATCGAGCGTCCGCTCAATCGCGAGGCCGCGGCCCAGTCGCTCATCCGCGCGGTCGGCCGCGGCACGGTGGCGGTGGAGCCCCTCGGTGACGACGGCCTCTGGAGGGCCACCTAGACCACCGGGTGGTGTCGGCTCGCATCGGGGGCCATACCCTCGCTCCATGAGCCACCGCCTGCGCCAGCTGCATGACAACCCGCTTGCCCTGGCACTTGTTCTCGATGCCGTGGCGGTGGCGCTGGTGGTCGCCGCGGGTCTTGTGGTGAACGCATGGCCTCCGGGCGAGGGAGATGGGACATCGGGCATCGGGTGGACGATGGCCGTGCTCATGCCGCTCGCGGGTGCGCTGGCGCTGGGCGCGGGTGTGGTGGCTGTGGTGTCGCTGTGGCGTGTGCGTCTTGTCACGCGAACAGGAAAGTGGGCCGTGGGGGTGGGCCTGTTCAGCGCACTGGTCAACCCCGTCGTCGTGCTGCCCGCCTATCTCATCGAGCGCGCCGTGCGGGACGGCGAGATGCCCGGCGACTGGGGTGAGCCCTATTCGTTCGCCTGGCTGGCGTCCATCGCCGTCGCCATCATCCTCGGCGCGGTCGCGCGCGAGCCCGGCCGGCGTGGGCTGCTGGTGGCGCCAGCGGTCATCGGCGCCTTCGTGCTCACCTTCGTCATCGGTGAGTTCGCCGTTCCGCACTGACCGTTGCGCCGGTACGGTTGGCCGCATGAGTGCCCGCAGATGGATCAACGACCTGCGCAACCCGCCACCGCTCGACTTCCACGACGGCAGGCAGGAGTGGAAGCGCCTGCTCAGCGAACTGGTGGGCACCTTCTTCCTGGTGCTGGTGGCCGCCGGTGCCGGCATGGTGATGGCGCAGTACCCGGGCACAGTCACGCTGCAGGCGGCCGTGGTGGCGCCGGGCCTGATGGTGATGGCCATCATCATGTTCATGGGCAAGGTGTCGGGCGCCCACCTCAACCCCGGTGTCAGCGTGGCATTCGCGCTGCGCGGGGACTTCCCGTGGTACCGCGTGCCCGGGTACATCGTGATGCAGCTGATCGGGGCCATCGCCGCCGCCGGCCTTCTTGAGCTGCTCACCAACCAGTCGGCCAGCGTGGGCGGTTCGTATCCCGGGCCGAGTACCAGCGCGCTCGCGGCCTACGGCACCGAGGCCGTTCTCACCTTCGGTCTGGTGAGCGTGATTCTCGGCACGGCATCCGGCGCCCAGAACATCGGCATCATCGGGGCCATCGGCGTTGGCGGGTACATCGCGCTGGCCGGCCTGTGGGGCGCACCGCTCTCCGGGGCATCCATGAACTCCGCCCGCACCTTCGGGCCGGATCTGGTGGGCGGCGACCTCAGCAATTTCTGGGTGTACGTGGCGGGCCCGTTCACCGGTGTGTTCATCGCGGTGGGCATCGCGTATCTGCTGCGTGGCTCAGGCGGCGGGGTGGATGGCTCGGAGGCCGCGCAGGGCGCCATCAAGACGATCGTCGAGGACGTCGAGAAGAACTAAGTGCCGTTCGCGGTGCCTAGTCCGTCGGGGAGAGATGCTCCCGGCACGCTGCCTCGTGCCCATCGGTGGAGATGCCCTGCAGAGAGATCTCCGCGGGCCAGGCGCCCGGGTCGGGCCCGTTGTCGCCGTCCGGGCGCGTGATCACGGCCTTCCAGCGATCGGCCGAGCAGTGCCAGCCGTCGTCGGCGAAGTCATTCAGCAGGTCATAGAGGATGTCGGGCGGGCCGAGCAGCAGGTAGCTCTTGGGCGCGGGCGGGTTGGGTGTGTCAGTCACGGCCGGGAGGATAGAGTCCCCGCCCGTGACGTCCCACAAGCACCGCTCATTCACCGGCGAAATCGCCATGATGTTTGAAGACCAGCACCCGTACCGGGGCCGGATCCTGCTCATCACCCTCGACACCGAGATCCCACTTGAGCTCAACACCTTCGAGGTGACGGGCGAGCTGGCCGACCGCATGGTGGATGTGCTTGAGGAGGGGCAGATCGTGCGTATCGACTGCCGCGGCGACATTCAGGAAGTGGTGTCGCCGGAAAGTCTCGAGACCTCCGACAAGACCGTGGCTATCGTGCTCGACATCGCGGTGATCGAGCAGGCGTGATCACGGAGCGCCTCACGATCGGCGGTGATGGCCCGGCGCTTGCTGCCGACATCACCCGGCCCGATCTGGGGGTTCCGGTGGCTGGCGTGGTGGTGTGCCACCCGCACCCGGCCTACGGCGGCACCCGCGAAAGCCACATCGTGCAGGCGCTGGTGCGGGCGTTCGTTGATCGTGGAATGGCCGCACTCACCTTCGACTTCCGGGGCGCGGGGGAGAGTCAGGGTGAGAGCGAAGGCAGCACCACCGAGTGGGCCGACGTCACCCGTGCCCTCGATGCGCTTGAGGACGCCCTGCCGCCCGGCACGCCGTTGGCGCTCGCGGGCTACTCGTTTGGCGCGTGGTGCGCCGTGAACGTGGCAGCCGGCGACCCCCGCGTGCGTGCCGTCGCACTGGTGGCGCCCGGCGCATCGATGCCCGCCACCCTTGACGGCCGCCCCATCGCCATCGCGCACCCTGAGAACGACCACATCACCGAGCCCCAGGTGCTGGCCGACTGGCTGCAGTCGATCGGCGGCGGCGAACTCGCCGTCATTCACGGTGCCGACCACTACCTGCGCGATCGCGCCGATGAGGTGTCGGATTACCTCGGTGACTTCCTTATCCGCTCCCTGACCACCTCAGACAATTAGAGTGCCCGCCATGACGACGAACCCGTACAAGCAGCCCTCAGACCCCGCCAAGCGCAAGAGCGCGGCCATGACCGACGGTGCCGACCGCGCTGCCGCCCGCGCCATGCTCAAGGCCATCGGCTTTGACGACGCCGCGCTTGCCAAGCCCATCATCGGCGTTGGCACCACGTGGATTGAGACCATGCCGTGCAACATCAACCAGCGCGATCTGGCCAAGCACGTGAAGGTGGGCATCCAGAAGGGCGGCGGTACGCCCATGGAGTTCAACACCATCAGCGTCAGTGACGGCGTGTCGATGGGCACCGAGGGCATGAAGGGTTCGCTCGTGAGCCGCGAGATCATCGCCGACTCCATTGAGCTTGCCTGCATGGGCCACTCGTTTGACGCCGTGGTGCTGCTGGTGGGCTGCGACAAGACGATCCCCGGCGCCATCATGGCGCTCGGCCGTCTGGGTATCCCGGGCCTGGTGCTCTACAACGGGTCCATTGCCGCCGGTCGCTACGACGGCCGCGACATGACGGTGCAGGACGTGTTCGAGGGCATCGGTGCCCACAACAAGGGCACCATCGACGACGACGAACTGCTGCGCATCGAGAACGCGGCCTGCCCGGGCGCCGGCGCCTGCGGTGGCCAGTTCACGGCGAACACGATGGCCATGGTGTCGGAGTTCCTGGGGCTTTCCCCGGTTGACCTCAACGGCATTCCGGCCACCGACCCCGCCAAGGGTCCGGCGGCGGAAGAGGCCGGGAAGATGATCATGAATCTCGTGCGCGAGGGTGTGATGCCCAAGGACATCGTCGACCGCCGTGCCATCGACAACGCGGTGGCATCTGTCGCCGCCACGGGTGGATCAACCAACGCCGTCATGCACATCCTTGCCATCGCGCGCGAGTTCGACATCCCGTTCACCATCGACGAGTTCGACACCATCGCTGAGCGCACGCCCATCGTGGCCGACATCAAGCCCGGTGGCCGCTACGTGGCCGTCGACCTTTTCAACGCCGGCGGCCCGGGCCTCGTGATGCGCGAGCTGCTGAAGCAGGGCAAGATCGACGGCAACGCGCCGACGGTGGACGGCCGCACGCTGGCGCAGATCGCTGCCGACGTGAAGGAGGCACCCGGTCAGGACGTGGTGGTGCCCATCGAGACCCCGCTCAAGGCCACGGGTGGCCTGGCCATCCTGCGCGGCAACCTCTCGCCCGAGGGTTCGGTGGTGAAGCTGGCGGGCCACGAGCGCCTGCTGCACCGCGGCCCGGCGCGCATCTTCGACCGCGAGGAGGAGGCCTTCGCCGCGGTGAAG
>CAIPNN010000081.1 GCA_903866425.1 uncultured Actinomycetes bacterium | reverse complement strand
CGCGTCGTACCAGACACGGTCAAATGTGATTTCCCCGAATGTGACGCTCATACCCACCCCGGAAGCCGTCGACGCGCAAATGCGGTGACCACAGAGCCCTGCTGGTGACAATCGTATTCCACGTCCACGCGACGTCACGCGGCCACAGGTGGCCCACCCACATCCATCAGGTCGCGGGCGAGGTCATCAACCGGCATGCCATCCGCCTCCGCCTGCTCCAGAGCCACCGCCACATCAGGGGCGAGGCCCAGCCGCAGGCGGATGGTGGCGTCAATGGCTGCGAGCCACTCGCTCACGCGATCGCAGTGCACCAGCACGGCACCGGGTTCGCGGGCCATCACCTCGGCAACGTCGGTGGCGAGCCGGGGCAGTTCGGCCCGGGCCTGCACCACATCCATCAGTGGATGCCACCGCGTGCCGAACCCCACCTGTGAGTACTCAACGAGGGCGTGCCGCGACCGCATGCCGCTGACGATGGTGCGCACGCCCTGCTCGTACCACCACGAAAGCTCAGCCTCGCGGCGGGCCACGCGGTGGCTGCGCCCGCCACCGCCAGGGCGCTCAGCGATGGCAAGTGCGCCCGGCACGATCCATGCGTGGGGCGGTGGGGTGAAGGTGGCCATGGGTGTCCTCCGGCGTCGGGTTGCGTGGCGTGCACCCTCGCCCCGCGCCCCATCACGCATCTACACGCGAAGGTGTCAAAACCCGCATTCCTCTGCGGCATCTGGGCTTACGAAGTCCTTACCGCGCGCCTCTCATTCCATGAGGTCCGCGGGCCACGGTGACCCACGACAGCAGCAGTCAGTCACTGGAGGGGAGCCCATGAAGAAGAACGCACTCATCATCACCGCAGCACTCGCAGCCGCCGGCCTGGGTGCCGGAGTGGCACAGGCAGCACCTGATGTGACGTCAGTAACGGTGAACCGCACCGGCCATCACAAGCTGCAGGTTGTGGTGCAGGCGCCGCACGGCACCAGCATTGATGCACCACGCATCTCGGCCACCATCGGCAGCCGCACGCGGGGTGCCCGCGCACTGAACTGGACGAGCACAGCACCCTCCACCGACCCCGTCACGTACGTGGCCAACTTCAAGCACCTGCGTCGCGCGGTCGGGACCTCCGTGGTGGTCACCGTTGATGCCTGCGACACCACGTGCACCACCGTCACCCGCACGGTGGCGGTGACCAAGGCAACCGGCCGGGGCAAGAGCGGGCGCAACCACCCCGAGGACAACCCGGCAGCAGCCCTGCCCGCAGGTTTCGTTACCAGCGATCAGGCCGTGGCCGCAGCGCTGGCCAACGTGGGCCCGGGCAGCACGCTCATCCTCGTGAAGCGCGAGGACGACCCCGGTGTGGCCTACGAGGTGAAGGTGCGCCGCGCAGATGGCGTGCGCGTCGAGGTGAAGATCGCCGCGAACGGCACCGTGGTGTCGTCGCACGTCGACAGGTAGCAGCCAGGCCGCGCCACCCCCGGCGTCAGTCGGGGGTGGCCGCCGCCCTGATCCACTCGGGCACCGGCACGGGCGACCGGCCGCCGCGCTCAATGCACACGTGCGTCAACTCCCCCTCGGCACACAACTCGCCGTCACGCATGAACCGGTGGCGGGTGCGAAATGACGTGCTGCCAACCCCGCCGGCACTGGTCTCGATGGTGATGAGGTCGTCGAGCACCATGCGCTGGTCAAACCGGCACTGGCTGTTGACGATGGGAATTCCCACGCCCTCCTCCAGCAGCCGCGTAAACGGCCAGCCGAGATCGGCAAGCCACTCGCACAGGCCACGATCCATCCAGGCGTAGGCCATGGTGAAGTGGATCTGGCTCACGTCCACCTCGCTCATCACGATGCGGCGGGTCTCGACGTGGATGTGGGGGCCATCAGTGCTCACCCGGCCAGCCTAGCCCGCCCAGAGGCCGCCTTTTTCCCGCTCCGAGCGATTTCGCACCCGCCAGAGGGGGGAGCAATGGCCGCGCCCGTGCGTTGAGGGGTACGTCGCGCTGGAACCCGCGCGTGCAATTTCGATTTCACGGGAACGACACTGATGCAACAGGAAGTCACCCAGTAGGACCCATGTACGACCCAGGTACCGAAACTCCCATCGGCCTGGCCCCGCCGACCCCCGGCGAGGACGAGGCCACCGCTCGCCGCAGGCTCTGCCTTGGCGCCATGGCCGGTGCCCCCGGCCTGCTGCGATACGCCGCACGGTTTGCGCCGTCGCTGGAAGACGCCGAAGACGCCTACCAGCGGTCGATGGAGATCGCGCTCACCAAGGGCCCCGTGGTTGACCAGCGGGAGTTCATCGCCTGGCTGCACGTGGTGCTGCGGAACGAGGCCACCACGCTGGCCCGCAAGCGCACACGCGAGGCCCCCGCCGATGCCGAGGTGGTGACCGCGGCCGTTGACCGCGCGCACGGTGGTGGCGACGAACCATCTGCGGTGGCCGAGTGGAAGGAGCGCTACCGCACGCTGCAGGACGCCATGACGAGCCTGAGCGAGGCCGAGCGCATCTGCCTGCTGCTTCGCACCGCCGGGGTGAGCCGCGCAGAGATCAGGGGCATGACTGGCTACACCGAGCGCAAGGTCGAGCGATCGATCGTGCGCGGCCGCGAGCGCCTGAACGAGTGGCACCACAGCATGGCCGCAGGTGAGAAGTGCGTGAAGATGCGCGAGGCCCTCGAGCGCACCGGCGACGAGGAGGCCACGCCGGGCGAGCGGCGGCAGGTGTCGCGCCACGTGCGCCACTGCGCACACTGCCGGGCCACGCTCCGCGCCAGGCGCCAGAGCAATGCCGGCCTGCTGGTACTCGTGCCGGTGGCCATCATCGCCACCACCGCCGTCGCTGGCACGGGCGTGCCCGATGCCACCGCCGCGATGAACGTGATGGATCGCACCACGGCGAAGATGGCCGTGGGAATCGGCCAGGCGTGGAACACCCTCCTCGACCTGCCGACACTCATGAGCGCCCGGGTGGCAACCGGCGCGCTGGCGGTGACCGCCGGGGTGGCAGGCGTGCCGCTGGTGGCGCATCAGGTGCAAGGTGGCGGCGGCTCGCAGAACCCGGCGCCCATCACGCAGACGGTGCAGACCAGCGCCGCGGTCATTGACCCATCGGCCACCGCACCGCAGGTGTCAGACGCTCAGGACCTGCTGGTGCGCCTTCGCGCGCAGGCTGAGCGTGAGCGCAGGGCGCTCGCTGCCCGGCGCCGTGAGGCGCAGCAACGGGCGGCGGCCGAGCGGGCTGCCGCACGTGCCGCTCGGCCGGCACCCGCACCCACCCCGCAGGCATCGCCTGCACCAACCCCATCCCCCGCCCCGTCGTCAGGGGCACCGTCATCACCACAGCTGGAGTTCGGACCATGAGGAACCGTCCACGCATCACCCGACCCCGTGCACTCGCCCTTCTCGGCGCCGCTGCCGTGGCCACGGCCATGGCCGCGCAGGCCGCCCATGGCACCGACGGCAACCTGTACCCGCAAGGCGCCGGTGGCTTCACCACCAACGCGCTCGCAACCGCCGCGCAGGTGAACCCCGAGACCGTGCAGATCAACTCTGCGGCCACAGCCCTCGCGCCCACAGGCGCGGCGTGGTCGATGAACTGGGGCTGCCCGGTGCCGGGCAGCGAGATCGCATCGGTGTCGTTCAACGCACTGCGGTACGCCGCGGCGTCCAGCGCCGACCTTCAGGTGAAGGCCAACGGCGGCACGGTGTGGGCAGAGGGCGACGCCGGCATGCCGCAGTCGCCCGCAGCCGGGCGCGGGTACGGCATTGGCCTGCCGGGTGGCGTGTGCGATCTGAAGCTGCAGATCGTGCAGACCGCGCAGCGCAAGCAGCAGGCCCGGGTGTGGTGGATCGGGGGTCCGAGCGTTGTGGTGCGCGACGTGGCTCCGCCCACGGCTGCCATCAACAGCGTGCCCGGTGGCTGGGTGAGCGGTGGGCAGCAGGCGGCGCGCGTGGCGTGGCAGGCGTCCGACAACTTCGGCAGCGATGGCATCGCGAGCCAGCGGGTGTCGGTTGATGGCGAGGTGCGCTGGGCCGGTGCGCCGGGGCAGGGGCAGATGGCGGCCGACATCCCGCTCGACGGCCTGAGCGATGGGGTGCATCGCGTGCATCTCGACGTTGATGGCGATGGCACGGCCGGGGCGGCCAGCGACGCGGTGGTGCGCGTTGACCGCACGGCGCCCGACATCGCCGAGGCGGGCACCACGTTTGCGCCGGGGACCGGGCAGGCCAGTATCTCGTGGTCGGCAACCGACGCCACCAGCGGGCTCGCAAGCGCCACGGCCGAGGTGAACACGGCTGCCGATGGATCGGACACCGGTCGGTGGGTCACCTCGGGCACCGCGACCAAGGCGATGGCGGGACAGCGCATGACGCGACTGGCCGGCACCGGTATGGCCGACGGCGTGCACACGTGGCGGGTCACCGCGCGCGACGACGCCGGCAACGTGGTGCAGGAGCCTGCGCAGGCGCCGATCGTCGTCGACACCCAGGTGCCGAAGATCGACATGGCGCCGATTCCGGCAGCGTGGACATCCACGCTGCCGCTCGATGTGACCATGCACGACAACCTCGAGGCCGTGCTGGGGCTGGGCGATCTGGACGTGGAGGTGAACACGGCCGGCGACGGCACCGCACGCGGCGAGTGGGTGCTGATGGATCAGTCGGCACACGCCCCGGGCCGCGACCAGATGCAGGTGCCCCTTATGGGCCTTGGCGACGGCACGCATCAGGTGCGCCTCAAGCTCCGAAACGGCGGGCCGTTCTCGCAGACGCTGGTGGCCCAGCGCCTTGGGCTGGTGCGTACCGATCTCACGCCGCCCGATGTGGCGCGCGCGGCGCTCACCGCGCTGCCCGATGGCCGCATCCGCATGACGTGGTCGGCCGACGATGCCCGGTCGGGCGTGGAGAAGGTGCGCCTGCAGTGGCTCGACGGCTGGACGTGGCGCACGGTGTCCGAGCGGCCCGCAAGCGATGGCAGCGGGATCGTGAGCATGGATGCGGTGCTCATCCCCGACCCCGATGCGCGCATGCGTGTGCAGGTGGGCGACGTGGCGGGCAACGTGCGCGCCATGGAGGTGGCAATGCCGGAGATGGCGAGGCCCGGGTCACCCACCACGCCCAACCCCATGGCCCCCACCGCGCCCAGGCACATGGCCGATGAGGCCCGCGAGGGAATCCTCACCCTGGGGCTGCAAGGTGGCAAGCCCGAGACCATCGAGGGCACTGAGTACCGCACCACCACGGTGAACTACGGCCAGTCGGTGGTGGTGACCGGGCGCCTGCTGGCAAAGGGCGGCGGCGGGCCGCTTGCCGGGTTCGCAATGGTGGCCCGGCAGAAGGGCCGCGACATCGGGTCGGCGGTCACGGGCCCGGACGGGTCGTTCCGCCTCTCGGCCATTCCCGTAATCGGTGGACCCATCGACGTCGGCGTGCCCGACGGCTCGTCGGTGGTGCCCATCCCCACCGGCCCGCGCGTGGGTGTGCACGTGCGCGCCAGCGTCACCCTCATGGCCAGCTCGCACCAGGCGTCGGCCAAGGGCAAGGCCATCATGTTCAAGGGCAAGGTGGGCCCGGCCCCGGGTGCCGCCAAGAGCGTGGTGCTGGAGTGGCGCGACCCGTTCCGCAAGCAGTGGCGCCCGGTGGTGAACGGCAGGACCAAGCCCGACGGGTCGTTCGCGATGTCGTGGAAGTTCCAGGCCAGCGGCCTGACGGTGCCATTTCGCGTGCGGGTTCCCAAGGAGATGGGCTGGCCCATGGAGGCCGGGACGTCGAAGCAGGTGACGGTACGGGTGCGCTAGCGTGATGACCGCTTTGAATGGTCATCTGAAGGAGGCCCACGTGGCCACACGCACCATGCCGATCACCGAGGTGAAGGCACGCCTG
>CAIPNN010000080.1 GCA_903866425.1 uncultured Actinomycetes bacterium | reverse complement strand
CCTTCGCACCGAAGCGCTCCTTCATGATGCGCGCCCACAGACGGCGGGCGGCACGGAACTTGGCGATCTCCTCCAGGAAGTTGGAGTGCGCGTTGAAGAAGAACGACAGGCGCGGCGCGAAGCGGTCCACATCGAGGCCCGCGTTGACGGCGGCCTGCACGTAGGCGATGCCGTCGGCCAGCGTGAACGCCACCTCCTGCACCGCTGTCGATCCGGCCTCGCGGATGTGGTACCCGCTGATGGAGATTGTGTTGAACCGCGGCATCTCCGCTGCGCAGTACGCGAAGGTGTCGGTGGTCAGGCGCATGCTCGCGTGCGGCGGGAAGATGTAGTTGCCGCGCGCCACGTACTCCTTGAGGATGTCGTTCTGGATGGTGCCCCGCAGTTGGTCGGCGGCCACGCCCTGGCTCTCGCCCACCAGCCGGTAGAGCAACAGCAGCACGGCGGCCGGCGCGTTGATGGTCATGCTGGTTGAGACGTCGCTCAGCGGAATGCCGTCGAACACACGGGCCATGTCGTCAACGGAGTCGATGGCCACACCCACGCGGCCGACCTCGCCAAGCGCGCGCGGGTCGTCGGAGTCCATGCCCAGCTGGGTGGGCAGGTCGAAGGCCATCGACAGGCCCGGCGCGCCGTTGGCCAGCAGGTAGCGGAACCGCTCGTTGGTCTCTTCCGCAGTGGCGAAACCGGCGTACTGGCGCGTGGTCCATGGCCGCTCGCGGTACATGGTCTCGTAGGGGCCACGGGCGAACGGGTATTCACCCGGCTCGCCGAGGCGGGTGGCCAGATCAAGCGCATCGACGTCTGACTGGTGGTAGACGGGCTTGATCTCGATGCCTGAGTCGGTGCTCCTGGCGGCGCCCGATGTGCTGCTCACGCGTTCTCCCCGTGATGGTGACCGGCGGGGCAACGTACCAAACCCTCCTTTCCGGATCACCTATCCTCCCGCGCGTGAGTGACGATCAGGAACGCATCCTCAACCCCGGAACGGGCCCCGGCATCGGGGTCATCGAGCGCACGGATCAGTCCACCGACGTGGACGAGCAGCTATGGACCGACGACTCCGACCAGGACTTCGACGGCTGGTACTGCATCTCCACCGACCCGTGGCCGTGCCCGGCTGAGGGCTGCGGCTTCGTGGCCAACCACATCACGGCCGCGCACCTGGTGATCTGCTGGCCCGAAATGGACGACCCCAACCTGCTCACCCACGCGCAGATTGCGAAGGAAGTGGGCCGCAACCCGCGGGTCATCGAGTACCAGACCTCAATGGGCCCGGCGTGCTCGTACTACCAGTGGATTGCCGCCGGCCGACCCGTGCACGGCATCAGGGGCGGCGGCACCGAGGCGAAGTAGGGCCTACAGCAGTTTGCGGGCCTTCAGGTCGGCCACGATTGCCGCGGTGAGCGCCTTGCCGATGACGTCGGTGCGCTTGAGGAAGCCGTTGTCCTCCGGTGCCGCGCCGACTTCCACAAGCACGCGGGCCTGTGCGTTCGTGCGGTAGTAGCCGTAGAAGTGGTTCATGCGTACGTAGTCGGTACGGCCGACCAGCCCGTTGAACTTGCCGCGCGCGCCATTGCCGGGCGTGTAGATCGCCTTGAGCCCCTTGGCGATCCGGGTGGCGAGGGCCGTGGAGGTGCGCTCAACGGCAGGGGTCACCTTGGTGGCGGGCTTGCGATGGGGCGCGCTGTCGGCGTACGGCGTGGCGCTTGGGTCGCCCGTGCCCTCGCCGTGGTACCAGTTCTCGCCGCGGCCGGTCACCGCGCGGCCCACCATGGCTGCTCCGCCGGGCGAGTCGTGGTGCACGCTCACGAAGGTGGCGCCGGCGACGCCCAGGGGTTCCACACGCGCGGCCAGCGGGCGGGCATCAACACCGGCCGCCTTCAGGCGCGTCACCATGTCGTCCCGCACGCGCCGGTTGAACTCCGATTCCAGCCCGAATGGATTGCCGCTGGCACCTGTCTGCAGCATGTACCCGGGCTCGCCGGGGCTCAGGTGTCCGGCCTGCACCAGCACAACGGGTGGGGCGGCCGACAGGGCGGCGGGGATGGCCGACAGGGCGGCCACGGCGGCGACGGTGAGAGCGATGCGCATGGGCGGCACCATGCCAGCCCCCTCGGACCACCGGCTGCCCGGGGGTTCCCCCGGCCCTACTTCCGCTTGCCCGACCGCTGCTTGCGCGGGAATACGTCGAGGGCAAGCGACTTCACCCGGTCGAGGATGAGGATGCCGTCGAGGTGGTCCATTTCGTGCAGCACCACACGCGCCTCAAACCCGTCCGTCGCCATCTCGTGCGAAAGCCCGTGGATGTCCTGATAGCGAACGATGATCTCGACGGGGCGCTCCACATTGGCCGTGATCTCCGGCAGGCTCAGGCAGCCCTCGCGGCCGATCTCGTCACCCGCACGCCGAAGCAGCACCGGGTTCACCATCACGGTGGGGCCATGTGGCTCCGGCACTTTCGGGTTGTCAGTGCAGTCGATGAAGCACACCTGCCAGCGCTCGCCCACCTGCGGTGCGGCGATGCCGGTGGTGCGGGGGAACGATCGCGCGGTCTCCTCCAGGTCGCCGGCCAGCCGTGCCAGCGCCGGCCCGAACGACCGCACGGGCATGCACGCCTGCTTGAGGCGTCGGTCGGGGTAGACGACGACGTCGCGGATCACGGTGGCTGGGGTGCCGGCGGGCTAGAGGAGCCCGTCATCCTCGGGCTGCACCGAGATGTCGAGGCCACGGAGCGCATCGCACCGCAGGCAGTCTTCAAGGGCACCCCAGGTCAGCCCGGCCGGCAGCTGCACCTCAATGCCCAGCACGTAGATCGGCGGGTCGCCCACCAGACGCGAGCTGAGGTCCACCACGTTCACGCCGTGATCGGCGAGCGCCTGGGCTGCCCCATGGACGATGCCGGGCCGGTCGGCGCCGTACACCGTGACGATGCCCTGTTCACCTGTGGCGGTGAACTGGGTGCCGGTGCAGGGCCGCACGCCAGCCGAAAGGCCCAGTTGGTCGAGGGTGGGCGCGAGTGCCCCCTCGATGTCGTTGGTGGTGGCGCCATCGGGCATACCCACGGCCAGCACCATCGCGAATGAGCCGGCAAGGATGCTTGCGCGGCAGTTCTCGACGTTGCCCCCGAGGCCAAGCAGCGCACCGGTGACAGCCGCCACGATGCCGGGGCGATCCTCGCCAACGACGCTCACGGTGAAATCGTTCATGCACGAACCCTACGACGTGTCGCACACCCTGTGGCGGCTCCACCGTATGCTTGCGGCGTGCCCGGCCGAGGAGTGATGAATCCCGCGTTGATGGTCACGTCCGCGCGGATCCTGCTGATCCCGGCCGTGATGGCACTCGTGCTCGTGGACGACCCGAACGGTCGCTACTGGGCGTTCGGCCTGTACGTGCTGGTGGCGGCCACCGATTCGCTTGACGGCTGGCTTGCCAGGTCACGCGGCGAGGTCACCGTTGCCGGGGCCTTCCTTGATCCGCTGGCCGACAAACTGCTGGTGACGGGCGCGCTGCTCTGTGTGGTCGAGGTGGGCGAGGTCTCGGCGTGGATCGTGATGGTCATCGTCACGCGCGAGTTCGCCGTCACGGGCCTCAGGCTCATCGCGGTGAGCGAGAACCTGGTCATCCCTGCCAGCAGCATCGGCAAGATCAAGACCCTCAGCCAGAACGTGGCGGTGGCCTGGGTCATCCTGCACGTGGGCCCGCAGTGGCAGTACGACGCCCTGTTCGGGCTTGCCGTCTTTCTCACCGTGCTGTCAGGCGCCTACTATTTCATCATGGCCGGCCGCAGGCTCCGTGAGGGCCGCCCGCCCGCCCCCGACATCTCCGGAGACCCGTGAACCAGGTCATCGCACTCGTCGTCGCCTACCTGCTGGGCTCCATCCCCTTCGCATTGATCGCGGGCAAGTTGCACGGGGTGGATCTGCGCACCATGGGCAGTGGCAACCTCGGCGCAACCAACGTGTTCCGCACGCTCGGGCGTACGGCCGGCATCACGGTGATGGTGCTCGACATCGCCAAGGGCGCGGCGGCCGTGCTCGTCGCGGAGGCGCTCACCAACAACCCGTGGCCGCTTGCTGCCGGTGCGCTGGCAATTCTCGGTCACGTGTTCCCGGTGTGGACCAAATTCAAGGGTGGCAAGGGCGTTGCCGTGGGCGCCGGTGCGCTCATCGGCCTGGTGCCGGCCGCGAGCGGTGTGCTCATCGTGCTGTGGTTTCTCATCGTGCTCACCACGCGGTATGTCTCGGTCGCCAGCATCGTGTGCGCACTGGCCGCCGCTCCGCTGGCCTGGGCCTTCGGTGCACCGTGGTCGTACGTGGGCTTCATCGCCCTCGCCGGGTTGTTCGTCATCTGGAAGCACCGCGAGAACATCGTGCGGCTGACGCACGGCGATGAGAACCGCATCAGCCTGGGGCGGCGCAAAGGCACCACCACCGAGGGCTAGGCCTCGAGCCACTCCTTGATGCTGAGGTGCCGGTGCGCGTGGGCTCCGCCAGCGATCTCGGCGCGCATCTCACCCAGCAGGCCATGGCGCTCGGCCTCCACATCGTGGGTGTGGATGGTCTCGTAGTTCTCCTGGTGCGCCGACACGAATGCGTCGTCGGGCAGATTGGGGAACTGCTCGATGACCCCGGCGATCATGGCGCGCACGCTGTCCTCGACAAACCGGGGACGGCGGTGGGCCTTGTCAACCACGTACAGCTCGTCGGGGCGCTTCAGCAGTTCGTAGATCTCTGACGACATGCCGTCCTCGACGATGTCGATGAGCACGTCGCCGGGTACGTCAACGGTGCCGGGCACGCCCACCATCAGCGTGCCACGGGCGCGCTGGTTGTGGGTGGCGATTGGCACGCGGGCAACGATGCGTGCGATCTCGTCGGCGCTGAAGCCGTCAGCGGCAAGCGCCGCCTCGGCCTGCTCGCGCACCAGGCCCTGCGCACACGGGCAGGCGTTCATACCCTGAGCGGACACCCCGACGGCGCGGCGGGCGTGGCCCGGGCGGGCCGATGCCATGCCGATGAGCCCGTACATCTCCTGCGTGGCCACGTCGGTCACCGGTGTGCGGCGTTCCTTGGGGTAGCGCGCGCGGATCGTGGCCGTGCCGCGCATGGCCCCCCTGGCGCTCCACCAGGCGGCGGGCGATGTCCTCGGCCAGTTGCTCAATGGCAACGGCCGTCTCGCCGATGAGCACGGCGTCAATCGCCTCGTTGACCTCTTCCTCAAAGCGCGACATGTGCACGCCCTTCTGGTCGGGGTCGAGGTCGACGGTGCACAGCACCTCGGCGTCCATGTAGTGCTCGATGCCGCCGTAGCTGATGCGGATGGCCTTGGCTGAGCGGGATACCCCAGCGCCGGAGAGACCAATGCGAATGGCAGGCGCGGTGTCCTGCAGGTCTTCCGAGAATTCGATGGGGTGACTGGTCATGGTGTGCTCAGGCCGTCTGCAGCATTGGCTGGAGCTCGCCGTCCTGGAACAGCTCGGTCACGATGTCGCAACCGCCGACCAGTTTCCCGTCGAGGAACAGCTGCGGGATGGTGGGCCAGTCCGACCAGTTCGAGAGCACCTGACGGATGCGGGCGTCCTCGAGGATGTCGCGGGCGCCGTACTCCACACCCAGGTGATCGAGAATCTGCACCACGCGCATCGAGAACCCGCATGCGGGCATGTCGGGCGTGCCCTTCATGTAGAGGAAGATGCGGCTCTCCGCGGTCTCCTTCTTGATCT
>CAIPNN010000079.1 GCA_903866425.1 uncultured Actinomycetes bacterium | reverse complement strand
CGGGTGCATCGTGCGTGCGTCATGGCGCCTTGCCCACTTCTACCGCCACGAGAGCTGCGGCAAGTGCACGCCCTGCCGCGAGGGCACGGGCTGGCTCGAGAAGATTCTCGGGCGCATGGTGCACGGCGACGGCCGCATGGAAGACATCGAGATGCTCGAGTCGCTCTTCGGGCGCATCTCGGGCCGCACGCTGTGCGCCCTTGCAGACGGCGCCGTGGCGCCCGTGCAGAGCGCGCTTGAGTACTTCCGTGACGACTTCGTGGCGGCCATCGAGAACGGCGGCTGCCCGGCACCGGAGCCCATGGGGGTGATTAATGGCTGACCAGCACGAGATGGTCACCTTCGTGGTGAACGGCAAGGAGGTCACCGCACCCAAGGGCTCGATGATCGTCGACGCCGCCAAGCAGGCGGGCGTGGACATCCCCATCTTCTGTTACGAGCCGCGGCTTGGCAGCGCCATCGGCGCCTGCCGCATGTGCCTGGTTGAGGTGGAGGGCATGCGCGGGCTTCAGACCGGCTGCTCCACGCCCATCGCGCCCGACATGGTGGTGAACACCACCAGCGACGATGTGAAGGAAGCACAGGACGGCGTGCTTGAGCTGCTGCTCGCCAACCACCCGCTCGACTGCCCGGTGTGCGACAAGGGTGGCGAGTGCCCGCTTCAGGACCGCACCTTCGCGTACGGCCCCGGCGAAAGCCGCAGCCTCGAGCCCAAGCTGCACTTCCCCAAGCCGCTTGAGCTGTCACCGCTGGTGGCACTCGACCGCGAGCGCTGCATCGCCTGCTACCGCTGCGTGCGCTTCAGCCAGGACGTGGCAGAGGACGCCCAGCTGACGTTCCACGAGCGCGGCGACCACACCGAGATCGCCACCTTCAACGGCGAGCCGTACGAGGGTCGCTTCACCGGCAACACCATTGACCTCTGCCCGGTGGGCGCACTCACCTCGGTGCCGTACCGCTTTGTGAGCCGCCCCTGGGATGTGCGCAACGCGCCGTCCATCTGCGCCGGCTGCTCCGTGGGCTGCAACCTCGAGATCACCGAGCGCGACGGCCAGATCAAGCGCCTCACCGGCCGCGCCGAGCCCAATATGGATGTGGAAGAGGGCTGGATCTGCGACCGCGGACGCTGGGCCTTCCCCGCCATCACCGCGCCCGACCGCCTCACCGCGCCCGAGATCACCGATGCCGTTGGTCGCCGCAAGGTGCCCATCGAGCGTGCCATGACCGAGGCGGCCGGGCTGCTGCGCAAGAACCGCGATGCCCGCGTGGGCATCCTGCTGGGCACGCCAGTGACCGTGGAAGACGGCTTCCTCTCGCTCGAACTGGCGCGCGCGCTGGGCGATGGCCCGGTGGCACGCCTCGGCATTCCGGGCGATGGCCTTGGGCCCCTGCGCGGCCTGCCGCGTGCGGACATGAGCGACCTCGACCACGCCGACGTCATCGTGATCGTGGGCGGCGACCCCTGCTCGCAGCAGCCCGTGGCCGAGCTGCGTCTGCGCAAGGCACACCGCCTTGGCGCACGTATCGCCATGGTGGGCCCACGCCCCAGCGCGCTTGAGGGCAACACCGCCGAGGCGCTTCGCACGGTGCCGGGCCAGCTGGTTGACGCCATGAGCGCCATCTCCGACCGCCTTGAGGGGTCAACACAGGCAGTGGTGCTGTGGGACGAGGCCGACCTGGCCAACGAGCCCGACGCCGCCGAGACCCTGGCCCACCTGGTGAAGACCACTCAGGGCTGCCGCGCAATTGAATTGTGCGCCGATGTGTCGGGGCCGGGCCTGCGCGCACTGGGCATTCAGGCCGAGGGCGTGCTGGAGGCCTGCGAGGCCGGTGAGATCGACGTGCTCATCACGGTGAAGGCCGACCCCACGCGGGGCCCCGGCGGCAACCGCTGGGCAGCCGCGCTCAACAATGTGGACACCGTCATCGCACTGGGCACACACCGGGGCCCCGTGGTTGAGCGCGCCGCCGTGGCGATTCCCGTGCACTACGGCCTTGAAGATGCCGGCACGCTGGTGAGCATGGCCGGGCGCGCGCAGCGTCTTCGCCCCGGGTCGAGCGGCCCCGACGGATCGGCCGCCGCCTGGGAGGTGCTCGTCGCGCTGAGCCACCACATCGGCAAGCCCCTGCCCGACCGCACGGCATCACAGGTCTTCGATCGCCTGGCCCAGCGGTTCCCGGCCTTTTCGCGCATGACCGATGCAGCACTCGGCCTGTACGGACTGCCCATCGCCCAGGGTGATGGCGGTGCCGCAGCGCCCGCCCGCGCGCCCGAGGGTGACGGCCTGCTGCTGGTGGTGAGCACCCCCGTGTTCGGCGACGCCACCGCACACCGAAGCGACGCGCTGTCGTGCGTGCGCGAGGCCACCCATCTGGGGCTGAGCCCCGATGAGGCCATGCGCATGGGCGTGAGCGGCGCCACCCACGTGCGCGTGACCACGCCCGAGGGCTCAGCCGTCCTGCCGCTGGTCGAAGACCACCGACTGCACGAGGGCGGTGCCTATCTGGTGATGGGCGACCCGGAAAGCGACGCAGCCACCGTGCTGCCCGCCGGCCGCGGCCCCGTGCGCGCGAGCATCACCGCCGTGGTCGCCGAGGGGGTGACTGCCTGATGGCGCAGGAGGCACTGCTCGTCATCATCATTCAGGCGATCCTCGTCACCGTGATCGTGCTGTCGTCGTTCGCCTACCTCACGCTGGCCGAGCGCCAGCTCATCGGCCGCTTCCAGGCACGCCGCGGCCCCAACCGCGCCGGCCCGTTCGGCTTCATGCAGCCCCTCGCCGACCTGGGCAAGCTCACCTTCAAGGAAGACTTCGTCCCCGAGGGCGCCAACAAAACCATCTTCCGGCTGGCGCCGCTCATCTGTGTGATCGCCGCGGTGGCCACCCTGTCGGTCATTCCATTCGGTGGCGTGCACGAAGTGGGGGGCCACACGATCACGCTGTACGGCACCGACCTGAGCGTGGGCGTGCTGTTTGTGTTCGCCATGAGCAGTCTGGGCTTCTACGGCCTCATCCTCGGCGGCTGGGCCAGCGGCAACAAGTACTCGCTGCTGGGTGCCGCGCGCAGCGCCGCCCAGCTTGTGAGTTACGAGGTGGCCATGGGCCTCTCGATCGTCGGCGTCGTCATGATCAGCCAGAGCCTCTCGCTGGTGGACATCGCCAACGATCAGGCGGGGCACATCTGGTACATCGTGTACCAGCCCATCGGCTTCATCATCTTCATGATCGCGGCCTTTGCCGAGACCAACCGCACGCCGTTCGACCTGGGTGAGGCCGAGAGCGAGCTGATCGCCGGGTACAACCTCGAGTACGGCTCGGTGAAGTTCGCCATGTTCTTCCTTGCCGAGTACGTGAACATGATCGTGGTGTCGGCCATTGCCGCCACGCTGTTCCTGGGTGGCCCCGACGGGCCCTTCCTGCCCGGCTTCCTGTGGCTGCTCATCAAGATCGCCGTGCTCATCTTCGTGTTCATCTGGGTGCGCGCCACCGTGCCGCGCCTGCGCTACGACCGCCTGATGAAGTTCGGGTGGAAGGTGCTCATCCCCATCGCCACCCTGAACATCCTCGTCACCGCCATCGTGCTCGGACTGGGATTCGCCAACTGATGGGCGTTCTCGATCCGCTCAAGGGCTTCGGCGTCACCTTCCGCAACCTGCTCACCAAGCCGGTCACCATCGGCTACCCCGAGCACAAGACGCCCGTGTACCCGAGGTTCCGCGGGCGCCACCGCCTGTGGAAGTTCGAGGACGGCCTGGAGAAGTGCGTGGGCTGCTCGCTGTGCGCGGCCGCGTGCCCGGCCGACTGCATCCGCGTGGTGGCCGAGGAGAACACGCCCGAGAACCGGGTGTCGGCCGGCGAGCGCTACGCGCGCATCTACGAGATCAACATGGCCCGCTGCATCTTCTGCGGCTACTGCGAGGTGGCGTGCCCGTTCGACGCCATCACGCTCGAGCACTCGTACGAGCTCAGCGAGTACACGCGCG
>CAIPNN010000078.1 GCA_903866425.1 uncultured Actinomycetes bacterium | reverse complement strand
GTGATCGTGCGCGATGGCGAGGCAATCGCCACGGCACGTAACGAACGCGAACTGCGGCAGGACCCGACGGCGCACGCGGAGGTGCTGGCCATTCGCGACGCCGCCCTTACCCTTGGAGGCTGGCGGCTGGTGGGCTGCACCATCTACGTCACGCTCGAGCCCTGCACCATGTGCGCGGGAGCCATCCTTCAGGCGCGCCCCGAACGGGTGGTGTGGGGTGCTCCAGAGCCCGCGACCGGCGCATCGGGCAGCGCGATCGACGTATTTCGCGATGCACGGTTGCCCACGCGTATTCCCGTGGACGATGGCGTGCTTGCCAGCGAATCTGCGGCCCTTTTGCGGGCGTTCTTCGCAGAACGGCGGGGTGGTTGATACGCCAGACCCAAATTGCAGGATGCGGCGGAGGCCGTTGCTAGCCTCGCATCGTTCCCGAGACCTGGAGTGTTCGCACGTGAGAGCCCCCATCACCGGCCTTGTGACGGCCGCGCTCATCGCCGCCGTACCGGTGGCATCCGCCTTTGGCGCCGCCGCCGGTGTGCAGGACGACCGCCTGCCGGTGACGCCTGCAGCCGACCTGCCGGCGCGCGTGGCCTTGCTGCAGCAGACCGGCGCCCGCGTCACCCGCGTTGACCTCTACTGGTCAACCGCTGCGCCGACGCGACCCACCAACCCGACGGACCCCAACGACCCGGCGTACAACTGGACCTGGGCAGACGCCATGTTCAGCCAGTTGCAGACGGCGAAGATCACCCCGATCGTCACGACGTGGAACGCCCCGGGCTGGGCCACGGGCGGTACTCAGGGCGTGGCGGGCGTTGCCTGGAACTCCAAGGGCCCCACGAATGCCCAGGACTTCGCCGACTTCATGCAGGCCGTGGCCACCCGCTACAACGGCAAGACCAACATCCCCGGCGTCGGGCCGGTCATGGTCAAGTTCTACGAAGTGTGGAACGAGCCCAACCTTCAGATCTACATGTACCCGCAGTACCAGGGCGGCAACCTGAAGAAGCCGGTCGCCGGCAAGCTGTACGCCGCGATGGTGAACAAGACCACTCCGGTGGTGAAGGCGGCCAACCCGCAGGCCGTGGTGATCGCGGGCGTCACCGGGCCGAAGGGCGGCAACGACAAGAGTGGTCGCGGCACCACCCAGTGGTACGACGATCTCAAGAAGGCCGGGATGAAGCAGTTCACCGCCGTGTCGCAGCACATCTATCCCGCGGCACCCCCGCTGAAGCCGACGCCTGCCGTGCCGTCGTGGGCAACCCTCAACAAGGTGATCGCGGCGATCAACGCGCTGCCCGGTGGTCGCAACAAGAAGATCTACATCACCGAGTCGTCGTACACCACGGCGGTCACCCCGTACCGCAAGGTCGCCTTCACGCCGCAGGCGCAGGCCACCTACCTGAAGCAGATCTGGAAGCTGCCGCAGGTCAGGAGTGCCCGTATTCCGCTGGTGATGTGGTTCCAGGTGCAGGACAACCCCAACTGGCCCGGCGGGCTGTTCCTCAATGGCGGCGGCAGCAAGCCGTCACTGGCGGCATTCAAGGAAGTGGCCAAGGCCAACCCGCCCAAGGGCAACCTGGTCACCAACTAGTGCTGTGCGCGTGACCTCACGGCGCCACCTCGCGCCGTGAGGTCACAAGCAGCGCAAGCGCGCTGGCCACGATGGCGACGCCGCCAAGCACCAGCCATGTTGAGGCCGGTGCGGACCCGTCACCGAGGATGTCGGCGGGGCGGTACCAGTGCATCACCGACAGCGGTCCGAGCGGCTCGGCAAGGGTCCAGATCTGCGACAGGTAGTCGATGGCGTAGGCCACCAGCGCAAAGGCCGTGCCCCAGCCGATGGCCTTGGCACCCGTGCGTGAGAACGATGACGCCAGCACGGTGACCGCGCCGATGCCGACGAACATCAGCCAGAGCGGCATGATCGTGATGACCAGCGACGTGAGCGACACGGGGGCGAGGGAGTCAACGCTGGTGACGGCGATGGTGGCGCCCAGCAGGCCGAGCACCGCAACGATGCTCACCTGTACGACCATGGCGATGATCTCCGCGCCGAGCCAGGAGGTACGGCGAAGCGGCCGCGACAGCATCAACTCGGCCACGCCGGTTTCCACGTCACGTGCAGATGTGGCGCCGGCGGCGATCCCCGTCGCGGCCATGAGTGCGAGCGTGATGGGGTGGACGAACCCGGACCCGAGGTAGCCCGCGGGGCTCGCAACGTCAGATCCCTTGACGAAGGCCCGGATCGCCGGCGGAAGCGACTCGACAAGGCTGCGGATCTGGTTCTCGTCAACGGTGGCGTAGGACAGGCCGACGAGGAACAGGAACGCCCCGAGCGCCACACCCAGCAGCACTGTGCGGCGAAGCGAGCGGCGAAGCGCGAGGGAGAGCACGACGTTCATGCGTCGCCCTCGAGGTACAGCGCGCGGAAGACATCCTCAAGGCGCGCGGCCTCGATGGTGATGTCAGCCGGGGCGAGTGCGCCCAGGCGGGCCAGAAGCGGCCCCGGGTCGCCAGCCAGCGTGAAGTGGTGCACGTGGCCCTCAACGCGCAGGTCGGCCACACCCTCCACCATGTACGCGGATGGATCGACGGGCGTCGTGAAGAGCACCTCCACGGTGCGCACCCGTGCCCGGCGCAGTTCGTCCACGTCGCGCACCAGCAGCAACTTGCCATTGCGCACCATCGCCACGCGGTCGCACAGTTCATCGACCTCGCCGAGCACGTGGCTCGAGAAGAACACCGTGCGCCCGTGGCGTGCGCGGTCTTCCAGCACTTCGAGCAGGCGCGCCTGCATCACCGGGTCGAGCCCCGAGGTGGGCTCGTCGAGGATGATGACCGACGGGTCGTGCTGCAGGGCAGCCACCAGGCCGAGCTTTTGCCGCATGCCGGTGGAGTACTCGCGAATGCGCTTGCGAAGCGCAACGTCGTCGAGGTCGAGCGCCTTCAGCAGGTGGTCGCGCAGCACCGGGGGCCGCGGGTGCAACTTGCCGAGCGCATCAAGCATGCGGGCACCCGTGACCTGCTTGATCATCCCGAGGTCGCCCGGCACGTAGCCCACGTCGGTGAGCGCGGCCAGGCGGTCACTGGTGATGTCGTGCCCGTTGATGGCCACGCTGCCGGCCGTGGGGCGCAGGATTCCCAGCGCAAGCCGGATGAAGGTGGTCTTTCCCGCGCCGTTGGGCCCCAGAAAACCGAGGCGCTCGCCGTGTCCGACCTCGAGGTCAACGCCCTCGAGCGCCATCACCCCGTGGCCGTACGACTTGCCGAGCCCCTCGGCGCGGATGGCTGCGCTGCTGCTCACGTGCACCAGCCTAGGTGCGGGATCCAGCGAATCACCGGACCATCGGTC
>CAIPNN010000077.1 GCA_903866425.1 uncultured Actinomycetes bacterium | reverse complement strand
GGTGCTTCCGTGACCTGCGCTGACGCGCTGCGCGTGGTGGCCCTTGCTGCGCAGGCGGAGATGGCGCTTGTGCGCCGCGACGCCGTTGCCGGGCCGTTGCTCGCGCAGGCATCGCGGGCCGCCGACGGCATGCCCGCCGCACCGCCATTGGCTGAGGCGGCCCGCCTTGTGCGCGCGGCGCCCGAGCGCGAGGCCGTGCGTCAGGCCGCGCTTTCGCTCACCCGCATGGCGCTGCACGAGGCCGAGGCGCTCGTGCTTGAGGCAGCGGGATGAGCATGGTCACGCGGGCCCGGCTCGCGGAGGTCATGCGTGAGCCCGACCCCGATCTGGCCGAGGCAAACCTGCTCATCTCGGCCGAAGGCCGCCCCGATGTGAACCCCACCAAGTGGCTCGGCGAGGTGGACCGCCTTGCCGATCTGGCGGGGCCGGACGACCCGGACGCCGTCTTCGCGTTGCTGCGGGCCGAGGGGTACGCGGGTGATGTGGAGACGTATGACGACCCGCGCAACTCATTTCTCGATCAGGTGATGCGTCGCCGCATGGGTCTGCCCATCGCCCTGTCGGCGCTGGCCATCGCCATCGGGCGGCGCACCGGTGCCCCCATTCGAGGTATCGGCATGCCCGGGCACTACCTGGTGGCCGCGGTTGATGGTGGGTCTGTGCGGTACATCGATCCATTCCACGGCTGGGTTGATCGCTCGGTGGCCGAACTGGGGGACATGGCGCGCCAGACCGCCGGCGTTGAGCTGGAGCCTGGGCATCTGGTGCCGGTGTCACCGCAGATCACCGTCACGCGGATGCTGCTGAATCTCGAGGCCGCATATCGCCGCCGTGGCCGTGCCGACGATGCGCTGTGGTGTTGCGAACTCCTGGCGCTCATCGATGCTGACGACCCGGCACCGCGCGTGCGCGTGGCCGAACTGCTGGTCGAACTGGGCCGCCCCGACGAGGCCGAGGCGCTGCTGGGGTCGCTGCTCACCACCACGCCGCCATCGCTCGCCATGACGGTGGCAGAGGCGGCGCTCGCTGACATCAGGTCAACCCGCCTCAACTGATACAGCGCTGCGCGTGAGTTGGCGCTCTGCATATACCCGCGGTGAGGCCTCTGCGTTCAGGCTGCGCGCATGCACTTCACGCCGTTTGCCCGCACTCGCCTTCGACTCCACGGCCTCAGCGTCGGGCAGGTTCAGCGGCTGGTGCAGGAATCAGTGATCGCGATCCCGGTGTCGGGTGGCAAGGTCGTGTACGAGGGTGCGATCGGTGCCCAGATGGTGTCCGTTATCGTTCTTCCCGGGACGCCGCCGACGGTGGTGGCGCTGACTGCGAGGAGTCTCTGATGTGGGCGCTCTACGACACCCAATCCGATGCCATCCAAGTGTTCATTCCCGAGCAGTGGGCCAATGCGGGTGGGTACACCGAACAGCTGTCTGACGGCGTTCTCGTGGACATCGATCGGCATGGCCGACCGATGGGCGTGGCGCTGTTTGAACCGCGTGCCGTGGACCTTGCGCGGGTGATTCCCGATGCTGCCCGGCGCTTCGACCTCGACCCCGAGGCCATTCTTGCGGCCGTACAGGCGGCGCTGGCCGTGCCCGATCGCCCCATCACGATCGACGTGCAGCAGCTCCCGGCCTGACCCCCTGAAACGACGAAGGGCGCCCGATGGGCGCCCTTCGCGAAATACCTCTGAAGCGGAGTACTAGCCGCGGGCGGCCAGAAACTCCTGCACCAGCTTCTCGCCGGCCTCGTGGCCCTGCTCGAAGTACGCGCGGTTGATCTCCTTGAACGCATCCCACTGCGCGGGGATGTCGTCCTCAGCCATCGTGGCGTCCACGGGGCAGGCCTCGACGCAGGCGTCGCAGTCGATGCACTCGGACGGGTCGATGTAGAGCATCGTCGCGGTGTCCGCGTTGTCCTCGCCGGGGGCGGGGTGGATGCAGTCGACCGGGCACACGTCCGCGCAGGAGGTGTCCTTGGTGCCGATGCAGGGCTCGGTGATGACGTATGCCAACAGAGGCTCCTTGGGCGCTCGGATTACATGGACGCTGATGCGTCCGGGAACACGGGGAAGTCTACCCCGTTGCGCGGGCGAGGCCCACAGCATCTGCCACGTTCGCCGCAATCTGCTGCAGCTCCTTCGCCGCAGCGCTGTCCGGGCGGGCGGCCACAACCGGCAGGCCATCGTCGCCGGCACGCGCAACGTCTGATTCCAGCGGCACCTGGCCCAGCAGCGGAACGCCGAGATCTGTGGCAAGCGCCTGGCCTCCGCCCCCGGCGAACACCTCGTAGCGCGCCCCGGTGTCGGGTGCGATGAACCACGACATGTTCTCGATCACGCCGGCAACGGGCAGCTCGACACGGTCGGCCATGGCCGCCGCGCGCCGGGCCACACGCTGTGCGGTGAGCTGCGGTGTGGTCACCACCACCACATGGGCGCCCGGCAGCAACTGGGCGAGCGAAAGATGCACATCGCCGGTCCCGGGCGGCAGATCGACCAGCAGCACATCGGGCTCGTCCCAGAACACCTCGGTCACGAACGACTGCAGGGCCTTGTGCAGCATGGGCCCGCGCCAGATCACCGGGTTGTCGTCGGCCGTCATGAACCCGATGGACATGAGGCGAACCCCATGGCTTTCGACGGGAATGATGAGGTCGTCCATCATCACCGGCTGACGATCGGCACCCATCATGCGGGGGATGGAGTAGCCGTACACATCTGCGTCGAGCAGCCCCACGCTGTGACCTGCCTCGGCCATCGCCACCGCCAGGTTGCACGTGACGCTCGACTTGCCGACGCCACCCTTGCCGGATGCCACCAGAATCACCTTGGTGCGCGAGTCGGCGTCGAACGGGCTCTCCTTGCGGGGGCCACCGATGATGCTGTCGCGCACACCGGCGCGCTCCTCATCGGTCATGGTGTCGAGGCCCACCTGCACGCCCTCAACCCCCGGCAGCACGGCAACTGCTTCGCTCACCCGGCGCTGGATCTCGGCCTTCAGCGGGCAGCCGGCAACGGTGAGCTTGATGGTGATCGCCACGCGCGACCCCTCAACCTCAACCGACCCGACCATGCCGAGCGCGACGATGCTGCGGTGCAGTTCGGGGTCGAGCACGCGGTCGAGTGCCGCGATCACTTCATCCCGCGTGATCACATGAACATCCGCGCGTAGGGCTCCGCCTGCGCGAGGGTGACGCCCCAGCGGTCGTGGCCCGGGTAGATGACCGTGTCGCCCGGCAGCTCGTCGAATACCCGCGCGAGTGAGCGCACCATGTCGTCGTGGCTCGATCGCGGGAAGTCCGTGCGGCCGATGCCCATGGCGAAGATGAGGTCGCCCACGAGCGCCTGGCCCGTGGATGCGTCGTACGCCACCTGGCAGCCGGGCGAGTGCCCGGGCGTGGCCATGATCTGCAGCGTCAGGTCGCCGCACGTCACGGTGTCGCCGTCCTCCAGAATCGCCGCGGGGGTCACGCCCGGCGTGGGTGCGGGGTTGCCGAACAGCGCCGGGTTGAACGGTGCCGGCGCCGCGAGCCAGTCCTCATCACCGCGGCCGATCCATACCGGCAGGCCCTGCTCGGCCCACACGTAGTTCTCCACGATGTGGTCCCAGTGCCCATGGGTGTCGAGCACTGCGATGGGCGTCACACCCATTGCGTTAATGGTCTCTGCCACCCAGCTGCTGCTGCCAGCCGCTGGGTCCACGATCAGGGCGCTGCCGCCCTCCCGGTCCGCCACCACGTAGGTGTTGGTGGCCACCGGCCCGAATGTCCCGCCGCGAACGATCACGCGCGGAAACGTAGTGATCCACGAGCCGGGGGGTGGGGTTCATCCGTGCCGGACTACCGCAGCGGTCCGGCTGCCGCCGGGGGTGATGGGGGTGCCGACAACTCGCGAATAGCGGTGAAGGGTGCCGCCTGTGGCGGCACGCTGCACCGACCGCTGCG
>CAIPNN010000076.1 GCA_903866425.1 uncultured Actinomycetes bacterium | reverse complement strand
GGTCTGCAGGTCATCGACGGTCGGGGCCGCCCCGGTTGTCGCGTCGAGGATCGCGAGGTACGGCACCGTCTCGATGGCACGGCGGGCGAGGGCGATCACATCGGCCGGGGCAAACTCGCCGGACTTCAAGCGGCCCAGGTACGTCATGGTCACCCGCGCCGTGATCCGGCGCAGGAGTTCAACCGGGGGCATCTCGGCCGTCACGAAGAGGGCGACGGCCCCGCAGTTCGCGGCGATCTGGAGGACCAGCGCCGTCTTGCCGGTGCCCGGTGCGCCGTGCAGGATGTGCAGACCCTCGGCAAGGTAGCCGCCCAGGGCGATATCGACGGGCGCGAGGCCGGTGACGGGACCGCCCGCCCGCCCGGTGAGACGGCGCTGGTGGGCACGTTCGGCCTCGGCCTCAAGGTCGCCCAGGATGTCCGGCAGGAGCCGGATGCGCGGGCCGGGCGGTAGTTGGGTTTTCGTCATCGTTTGGCACTCCCCGCGGTCCGGTTGTTCATGGCCGCTCGGGGAATGTTCGTCCATCCGCGTGCATCGCGTCAGCGTTGCATCGCACGGTATTAGTATTGTTCTTAGGGAAATTCCTATCTGTAAAGTCCGCAGTTCTGGCAGGTTTGTCCGCAGTTCTGGCAGGTTTGTCCGCAGTTCTGGCAGGCTTGTCCGCAGCTATCCGGGGTGATTCGGCCCCGGATCACCCTGATCCTCGGCCGCGCCAGGCGCATGTGGCCTTGGGGGTGACGCATGGCGTTGTTCCGATCGTGCGATCGAGTGCTACGCCGCGACTTGGCGGGCGTACATTTCCGCATTGCACGGCATCGGGCCCGAAACCCGCGGTCTTGGCAGGTTTTCGGCCCGGTTTGATTGCCGCACTCGTGCGTGGTGCTGACGGTTGATCGTCGTTTGGTGCGAATCCCCGTCGGCACCCGCTGACTAGCTGGTCAATTGCCTGCCCACCGTCACCAAACCCGCCACCACGGGCGCGGGGTAGTCGCTTGGCTGTCCGCCAGCCTTGGCACCGACAATCGCTCGAGGATCGCGTACTGGTCCCTATTGACGTCCCGAAGCGTCGCCACCTCCCGGGAATGGGCGTCAACCAACCGGGCAATCTCGGCGGCGTGGGCTTCCCGGAGCTGGGCGATGGCATCGGCGTGGGCCGTCGCCTGGGCGGATAGTTGCCCCCGCAGGTCATCGATGTGGGCCATCAGGGCCGTCACCACGGCATCGCTGGACGGTAAGGCGTCGGGCGCGTCCTCGGCGATGTTTGGGGTGACGTCGGGCACGGCCTGGGCGGGGAGGGCCCGGGAGTCAACGAACCATTTCATACCGCGCGACGTGTGACGCTGCTCCGCTTTGTAGGTGCCATCACGGCAATACCGGCGGATTGTGTCCACGCTGACGCCTATTCGGGACGCTGCCTCGGTGGCGGTGATGAACGAGGGTGCAGCGGTACTTTTCAGCATGACGGTACGACGATTGGGCACGTCGTCCGGTTGCGGCTGCACGGGTGGTGCACGGCTTCCTGCACGCAGTGCATGGGTCTCCTGCACGGCTTGCACGGCTTTCTGCACGCAGCGCACGGATGCCCTGCACGGCTCTCTTAAGCTGTCGCGAGGAATTCGATGCCGTGCACTGCACGCGTACCTGCTCGTGCAGGACTCAAGTCCCAGCACGGGTGGTGCACGGCTTCCTGCACGGCTTGCACGACTCCCATTGGGTGGACAGCGCGCCGCACGGTCACGGCATGGTCATCACCGGTTCCGCCGTTGCACCCGCTCGCTCGCTCGCTCGGGCCAAGACTCCACGCCAGCCGTCACCACTGGAGCTGCGTCTGCTCGTGCTCGTCCGGGCATCAGGATTCGAGGAACCGGTCACGGAACACCCGTTCGCCAAGCATCTCGGCCGGCGCTGGCGGTTCGACTTCGCCTGGCCCGACCGGTCGCTCGCGGTCGAGGTCGATGGAGGCGCATGG
>CAIPNN010000075.1 GCA_903866425.1 uncultured Actinomycetes bacterium | reverse complement strand
CTGGAGACGAGGTGCAGTTCTCCGGCTTCGGCAAGTTCTCGGTGTCGGACCGTGCCGCGCGCGAGGGCGTCGACCCCCGCAACCCCGGCCAGAAGATCCAGATCCCGGCCCGCAGGGTGCCGCGGTTCTCGGCGGGCGCGCAGCTCAAGCGCTCGGTCGCCGGCTGATTGATATGACCTCCTCCCGCATGTCGGCCTGAGTGGCCGGCATGCGGGAGGGTCATTTCGCTCCTCGCGACTACTTCTTGGTGGCGAAGTCGAGCGTGATGTAGGCACTCTCGGGCAGTGACTCGACGGCGTTGAGGGTGAACGAGTACACCGAACCGCCTGTGGTGAACGTGGCATCGCTGATCTCGTAGGCGCCTTCTTCGTCGGCCTCCGACGGGGTGACGGTGGGCTCGCCCAGGTTCGTGCCCGTAAGCGCGACCTCGTACGCCTGATTGCTCGCACCGCCACCGATCGGGATCTTCACCGAGCAGGCCTCCTCGGCGCCCATGCAATCCACCTTCTTCACAGTGCCCGCTGTGGTTGCGGTCGTGTCAGCGGTGACAGCAGCGGTGTCGGCAGCGGTGGACGCGGCCGTGTCCGCTGAACTGCCGCACCCTGCGAACACCAGGGCGGTCGCGGCGACACCCGTCGCAGCGAATACGAGAAGGCGTCGTGCAGTCATGGAAAACCTCCGGAAGCGGTGATCAGTTGCGATCACGTTATCCCCGCTTCACCGGAACCCTCTATGCCGGAGGCGGGATTTGAACCCGCACGCCCCGAAGGGCCGGGGATTTTAAGTCCCCCGCGTCTGCCAGTTCCGCCACTCCGGCTGGTGTGGTGAGGGCGCTAGCGCCCGAACGTGGCAGCGCCGGGCGTGCGATCGTGGGCAGAGATGCGGGTGTCCTCAACCATCCGCGCCCAGTCCTCGCTCAGTAACGGCCACCGGTCGAGCACCTGCTGAAAGCGGATGTGACGGGTGTTCTCGCCTTTCGAGAACATCATCCGCTGCACGTCACGCGGACCATCTGCCGGTGCAACGGCATCCGAAAGCCCGTCCACCGCGTGGACTGCATCGTCCTTGGCGTTGGGGGCGTCGATGCTCATGGGGTGAGTCTATTCGGTGAGCGTCGCCGGCACGAGCGCAGTGTCCCCGGCGATGCCGTCGAGCAGATCGCGCTCGGACACGATCACCTCGTCGACTGCGAGCGCGGACATCGCTCCCAGCAATATCGCCATCCCGTTGACGATCACATCGGCGCGGTCGGGATGCATACCGGGCATCACCCGGCGTGCACGCAGGTCGAGCCCAGCAGCCTCTGCGAGCACCCGCTCGATGGAGTCCCGTCCCAACCGCTGCCGGTGAATCTCGTCGGGGTCGTAGCGCCCGTTGCAGAGCGCCGCCGCCTGCGTCACGGTGCCGGCAAGCCCGATCAGCGGACCATCGACGGGAAATGCAGCCGTGGCCTCGTCCACACGCGCGCGGGCCTCGGCACGCGCACCCGCCACGGTGTCTCCCGCATTGCGCACCACTCCCAGGGGAAGGCTGACGACGTGACGGGGTCCTGATGCATCACCCGCGACGATCTCGGTACTGGCGCCGCCGATGTCAATCATGCGACACGGGCCATCCGGATCGGCCAGGGCCATTCGGGCGCCCCGATAGGCAAGGGCAGCCTCCTGCTCACCCGTCACGACCACCAGATCGGTGTTGAGCCGACGGTGCACGACGGCGGCGATCTCTTCGCGGTTCGGCGCCTCGCGCACCGCTGCGGTGCCCACGGCGACAACAGGCGGCCAACCGGCGTCGGCAATGGCCTCGGCATACCCGGCAAGGCATGCGTCGAGCCGGTCGAGCGCGTCCTGCGCCACGGTCCCATCGGCCTGTGCACCCTTGCGGAGCCCCGTGACCGTGGCACGACGTTCACCCAACGCCCCGTGAAGGGTCATGCGCTCGAGCAGCAACAGGCGCACCGAATTGGAGCCGACGTCAAGGACGGCGGCGCGCACGGTCATCGGCCGCGGAACTTGATGAGTGCCCTGATGCCCGCGAGCCAGCCGAGCGGCCCGCTGATCTGGGTAAACGCCATCTGCGCGTGCCTGGCGATCACCCGGAGTTCGGCCACCGACACGCGGAGCGCCTCGATCTCATGATTGAGCGTCTCGGCACCGGCCTGCGCACGGGCAACGCCGGCGTCGATATCGCGCATGCCACCGCTGATGCCATCCCTGAGCGGCGCGATGCGCTTCCCGCTCGACTTGACGGTGCGCCGCAGCAGCAGTGCACGGACGACGGCGTACGCGATGCCCGCAGCGATGAGCACGCCCATGAAGATGGCGGAGCCCCCGATGACCCAGCCCACGGGTGTCAGTGCTCCCGCGCGCGGGTGGCGCGCGACGTCTGGGCGGCATGATGCGTCACGGAGCGGGAGACTACCGGTGATGGATTCCATTCCCGATATCTCTGCGGCACGCATCCGATGGGTGGACGTCTTCGCCACCGGGCCGCTCACCGGCAATCCGCTTGCGGTGGTGCTGTGCGACGTCCATCCCCCACGCGACGCCATGCAGGCACTGGCCGCGGAACTCGGACTGTCGGAGACCGTCTTTGCCGCACGCGGTGACCGTCCATCAATTCGCATCTTCACCCCGGCAACCGAGATCCCCATGGCCGGGCATCCACTCGTGGGGTGCGCATGGGTGCTGCATGACGAAGGATGGACGGGCACGGATGCCACGCTGGTGGCACCCGGTGGCGACGTGGTGGTGTCGGCCGATGCGGCGGGCGCAGACGTTGCACCACCCCCGCCCCACCATGTGCGCGACGTCAGCGCCGACGAGGTGGCACGGGCGCTCGGCAGCACGGCCACCGGCGCGGCGCCGGTGTGGAATGCCGGCCTCTCGCAGGTGATGCTGGCCGTCGAGAACCCGCAGTCGCTCGTCCCCGACCACGAGGCCGTGCGTGCGCTCGGCACACGCGATGGCTGGCACGGTGTGAGCGCCTACCGCATCGAGCAGGCGTCGCCCGGCGTCGTCACCGCCGAAGTGCGCCACTTCGCGATGCCCATCGGCATCGCCGAGGACCCCGTCACCGGCAGCGCCGCGGGGGCGCTCGGTGCAGCGCTCGCGGCAGCGGGGCATGCGGCACACGGCGTGCTGCACCTGACGGTGCGACAAGGGCATGGCATGGGCCGGGCGGGTGCAGTACGCGTAGCGGTTCAGACCGAGGGCAACGTTCCCGTTTCGCTCCGCGTGGGCGGGCGCGTACTGCCGGTGATACAGGGGGTGATTGGATGACGGGCCCGCCGTTGCTCGATCGCCGCCTGCTGTTCGTCATCGGCAAGGGTGGCGTGGGCAAGACAACGGTTGCGGGTGCCATGGCGCTCGGGCTCGCCGACTCCGGGCTGAAGACCTTGCTGGTGGAGGTGGCATCGGAGCAACGCTCGGAGGCCCTCTTCGGCGTCGCGCCACCCGCGGGAATCGTGCCCGCCGAAGCCAGGCCCAATCTCGACGTGCTCTCCATCGACACCGACACGGCCACCGAGGAATACCTGGCCCGGCAACTCCCGATGCGACCCCTGGTGGAACTGATGGTGCGAAGCCGCGCTTTCCATCAGGTGGCGCAGGCGGCACCGGGCCTGTCGGAACTGGTGACCGTGGGCAAGTTGTGGGACTTCGCGACGGCCGTGCGCGACGGTGCCCCGGTGTGGGACCGCATCGTGGTGGACGCTCCCGCAACCGGACATGGCATCGCGCTGCTTGAAGTGGCGGGGCAGATTCGCGAGCTCGCATCGTCGGGGCCAATCCGCGAGCAGGCAGGAAAGATCGAGCAGGTCATCCACCACCCCGCAGCCACCGGCGTGGCAGTGGTGGCGATTCCCGAGGAACTCGCCGTGAGCGAGGCCATCGAGGCCGTTGCGGCGCTGCGTGAGCGAGACCTCCCGGTCGCTGCCGCCATCATCAATGCGATGCGCGCGTCCCAGATGACCCCTGCCGACGAGGCGCCCCTTCGCGCCGTGGCCGATGGCACGGCCGGTGACGCAGAGCGTGCTGCAGCCCGCGCGGCGATCGACACGCTCGTTGCTGCACGCCACGATGCGGATGAGGCGGAGGCCCTGGTGCGCGGCACAGGCCTGCCGGTGGTGTCGCTGCCCGAGGTGGCTGATCTGCAACCGGGATCGGGCGGGCTTGAGCGGCTCGCGGCAGCGCTGATGGCCGATGGCCGAATGCGGGGTCGCCCGTGACCACCGACCTGCTGCGCATGGTGGAGGGACGCCGGGTGGTGGTGGTCGCGGGCGCCGGTGGCGTGGGCAAGACCACCGTCTCCGCCGCCCTGGCACTGGGCCTCGCGGCGCGGGGTGCACGCGTGGCGGTGGTCACCATCGACCCCGCTCGGCGACTCGCCACGGCGCTCGGCATGGATGCCCTGGGCGATACACCCCACCGGGTGGATCCGGCACGCGTCGAAGCTGCCGGTCTGCCGATGCGCGGGACCATGGATGCCCTGCAGCTCGATCCCCGCGCCACCTTCGACCGCCTCGTGGCGCGCGAGGCACCCAGCGAGGAGGCCCGTGACCGCATCCTGTCCAACCGCATCTACCGGCACCTTTCGGGCACGGTCGCGGGCGCCCAGGAGTTCATGGCGGTGGAGCGGCTCTATGAACTGTCGGAGTCGGACGACTACGACGTGGTGGTGCTCGACACCCCGCCCGCCCGCAATGCGCTGGACTTCCTCGACGCGCCCGAACGCATGACGCGGTTCGTCGAGGGACGCGGTCTTCGCCTGCTGCTCGGTCCCCGCGGCGGCGCGGGACGCATTGGGTGGCGGGCGGTACAGGCCGGCGGTGCGATGGTGATGTCGGTGCTCGAGCGGCTCACCGGCGCCGAGCTGATCGGCGACATCTCGGAGTTCCTGCAGTCATTCGACGGCATGTACCAGGGGTTCGCCGACCGCGCGTCGTCCGTCAGGCAACTGCTGGCGTCCGACGGCACGACGTTCGTCGTGGTCACCGGCCCGAGGCCGGAGCCGTCGGCCGAGGCAGCGGCGCTGTGGAAGCGGCTCGAGACCGACCGCTATCCGCTGGGCGCGCTGGTGGTGAACCGGGTGCACCCGATGCCGGCAGGCGGCGACACGCCGCCCAGCGGCCTCGCAGCGCTGCTGCGCGATGCGGGGGCCGCGGATGCCGAGGGGCTCGCCATGCGGGCCACCAATGCGCTGGATGTGGCGCGTGCACGCGCCAGGGCCGACCGTCACGAGGTTGATGCACT
>CAIPNN010000074.1 GCA_903866425.1 uncultured Actinomycetes bacterium | reverse complement strand
CGGCTTCACGCACCAGCAGGAGTGGCAGATAGATCTGATGGATGCGCTGGCCGGGGGCTGATACGGTCGCCGCAGTCCCCCCCCCAGAGAGGCGCACGACTGCGTGAGCGATCAGACCCCAGACGAACCGACTGCATCGCGCCCTGAGGCAGAGGACGCCGTGCCCGGCGGGCAGGTGGCCCCCACGCCGCCCGATGAGGCAGAGCGACTCGCCGAACTGCGGTCAATGGGCGTGCTCGACAGCGGCCCGAATCCGGATCTGGATGCACTGGTGGATATGGCGGCGCTGGTCGCCGGATCCCGAATCGCCCTCATCACGCTCGTCGATGAAGACGAGCAGGTGTTCAAGGCGGCCTACGGCCTCGACGCCACGGGCACACCCCGCGACGTCTCATTCTGCGGCCACGCAATCGCGTCGGGCCCCGACCCCATGGTCATCAACGACAGCCGCGCCGACCCGCGCTTCGCCGATAACCCACTGGTGACAGGCGATCCGCACGTGGTGTTCTACGCGGGCATCCCGCTGGTGACCGGGGCCGGGCATGCAATCGGCACCCTCTGCGTGATTGATGACACGCCGCGGAACCTCGAGCCGCGTCAGCTCGAGGCCCTTGGACGTCTCGCAACGCAGGCAACGGGTTTGATCGAACTGGGGCGACGGCATCGTCAGGCGCGCACGGCGACAGATCCACACACAGGCCTCACACAGGCCGACGCGCGATCAGCGGGGCTGGATGCAGTCGACGCAGCGCGGGCAGACCGCGCTGCCGACAGCGGGCGGGGTGTCGACGGCCCGCCGCTTCGCGCGGGAGACACCGCCCGCACCCGCACGATCGAGGCCGACCTCCCGGGCGTCGTTGATGCCAACCAGTTGGTGGTGCACTACCAGCCGATCGTTCGCCTCTCATCAGCGGAGTGGATCGGGGCAGAGGCACTCGTGCGCTGGCATCACCCAGAACTGGGCGTGGTGATGCCCGACGAGTTCATCCCGCTGGCAGAAGATCTGGACCTCATCGGCGCCATCGACCAGCACGTGCTGCGCGTTGCCCTGCACGACATGGCAGCCGGCCGGGTGCCCGGGCACGAGATCGCGGTCAATGTGTCACCGGCCGACCTGGTGCCGGGGCTCCCCGACGTGGTGGCCGCCGAGTTGTGGGACTCCGGCGTTGCCCCCGCAGCCCTCGTCGTTGAGGTGACCGAGCGCTTGCGGGTTGATCAGCGGCCCGAGGCGGTGCAGGTGCTGCGCGAACTCGTCGATCTGGGCGTGCGGGTTGCGGTGGACGACTTCGGCGCCGGCGCCACATCGCTTGCGAATCTTCGTCAGATGCCGGTGTCCCGCCTCAAGCTTGACCGATCGCTTGTGGCCGACCTCGATGGCCCCGACGCGCGCCGCGCCGCGCTGGTGGTCCGGGCGCTCGCCCAGCTGTCGTCCGACCTGGGCGTTGAAGTGCTGGGGGAGGGGGTTGAGACACCCCGGCAGGCCGAGATGCTCATCTCCGAGGGCGTCATGCTTGGGCAGGGCTTCCTTTTCGGACGGCCCGCTGCATTGTCCGTCGACTGACGGGCTGGACTACTCCGCTGGGTCGGCAGCCGCCTCTGGCGGAATGACGGGGAGTTCGGTGGCGTGCTGCATGCGTCCACCCACGTGGTAACGCAGGTCGACCACGTCGGCCTTCTGGTCGCCGTACACGCCAACGCCGGCCAGCAGCACCATCTTGCGCCCGAAGCCCCGCTTCTTGATCTTGGGTACCAGCGGCGTGGTGAACCGCAGCCAACGGCCCTCCACGGTGTAGTGCTCCCCCTCGTGGCGCGGCTCGCCATTTACCCACACGGCGAACGGGGGCTCGGCACCCTCGGGCAGGGCAACGTTCCATGTCGGAGTCTCGCTCATGGCAGGAGCCTACTGGCGCCCGGTACGCTGGCGCGCATGACGACCCGCATCCTCACAGCGACAGCCCTCGCGGTGGCCGCCCTCAGCATCCCCGTGTCCGCCGCGCCAGCGCAGGCCGTGCGCGAGATCGTGTCGAGCAGCCCGGCGCAAGGCGCCCCCGGATACATGCTCGACCTCTACAAGGTGACCATCCCGAAGGGCACCATCCTGCCGCTGCACTACCACCCGGGTACCCAGGTGAGCCGTGTGCAGCAGGGCGACCTCACCTACACCGTGCAGCGGGGCGTCGCGTACCTCAGCATCCCCCGCGCGGGGCAGGACCCGAAGAAGATCCCGATTTACGCCGGGCAGACCCGCGTGATCCGCGCCGGGCAGGGGCTCGTGGAGCCCGCTGGCATGCGCCACTACGCGAGCACACCGAAGAACACGGTGGTGGTCGTGCTGTCAATCCTCCGGCCCAAGAACGACCTCGGCACCATCAACGTCGCCCCGTAGGGGCGCGGTGAGGTGGGGGGTCTACACTCACCCCCGCAAGCGCGCGTAGCTCAGTGGATAGAGCACTGGCCTCCGGAGCCAGGGGTCGCAGGTTCGAATCCTGCCGCGCGTGCTCTCCTGGAGGCAGCCTGTGCGCATCGCGTTGCTCGGCGATACCCATTTCCCGCGGCGGGGATCTCACCTGCCCGACACATGCGTGGGTGCGTGCCGTGCGGCGGATCTCATTGTCCATACAGGTGACCTCGCCGACACGGAATGCCTCGCGCATCTGAGGGCGATCGGCCCGCCGGTCGTCGCGATCAACGGCAACGCCGATGACGACGCGGTGAAGGCGGCTCTTCCAGCGACGGCTGAGGTGGAGTTGCCCGGCGGCCGTCGGCTTGGCCTGGTGCACAACGGGGGCCCCGAGAAGGGTCGGCTCGAGCGCCTTCGCAAACGGTTTCCCGACTGCGCCGCGGTCGCGTTCGGCCACTCGCACATCCCCCTGTGGGCCACGGCGCCGGATGGCTTCATGATCATCAACCCCGGCAGCGCCACCGACCGGCGGAGGCAGCCGCATCACTCGATGGTTGTGATCGAGGTGGATGGCGATGGGCCGCTCGCCGTGCGCTTCGTGAATCTGGACGACGACGGGGCAGATCTCCCTGTCGAACTCATCCGGAATGTTCAATAGGGTCAGCGCGTGGATCTTCAGGTCACATTCATCGGCACCTCCGCGTCGGTGCCAAGCGCCGCGCGTGGCACGTCGGCCACGCTCATCGCCCGTGGCGGTGCACGCTGGCTCATCGACTGCGGCGAGGGCACACAGCGTCAGCTGCTCCGCTCGGGGCTCGGCCTCACCGACGTCGACGCCATCCTGCTGACGCACCTGCACGGCGACCACTTCCTCGGCCTTCCGGGCATCTTCAAGACGTATGGGCTGCGAGGTCGTGAGCGCGAGCTGCTGTTGGTGGGGCCACCGGGCCTTGAGGACCTGCTCGACACGCTGCGTCCGGTCATCGGGCGTCTGCCGTTCCGCCTCGATGTGATGGAGGCGGGCCCCGGCGCGGTGATCCGCGAGGACGGCATGGAAATGCGCGCCTTCCACACCGACCATGGGGTGCGCTCGCTGGGCTACGCCATGGTGGAGGAGGATCGCCCCGGGGTGTTCGACGTGGATGCCGCCCGGGCACTCGGCGTGACGCCGGGCCCGGACTTCGGTGTGCTGCAGCGCGGCGGCGAGTTGACGGTGGCCGACGGCTCGGTGGTGCGTCCCGACCAGGTGATGGGGGAAGCCCGTGAGGGGCGCGTCGTGGTGTTCTCGGGCGATACGCGCCCGTGCGACGCCACGAAGGACGCCGCGCGCGGTGCCGACCTGCTGGTGCACGAGGCCACGTTCACGTCGGACGACCGCGACCGGGCCATCGAGACCCGCCACAGCACCGCCGACGAGGCCGCCACGCTGGCGCGCGATGCCGGGGTGCGCATGCTCGCGCTCACGCACATCAGTACCCGCGTGCATCCGCGCGAGGTGAAGGCCGAGGCCCGCGGGATATTTGACGCCACAGTGGTGCCGCGCGACTTCGACCAGGTGGAGATCCCGTACCGCGAGCGCGGGGTTCCGCGTCTGGTTCCGGTGCAGGAGCGGGTGGGGAAGGGCGCACGCGACGATGCCCCGGTACCCGCGGAGGCGGCTGCTACGCTGGACGACGCAAGCCTTTAACACCGGTCCCGTGAGGCCGGGAAGGAGCAGTTACATGAGCGCACCCCAGTCCCTGTACGGACCCCTCGCACCCCCGAACGGGTAGCGCCATGGCTGCCAAGGTCCTGATCGACCCCGATCAGTTCCGTCGCACGGTCGCGCGTATCGCGCACGAGATCGTGGAGCATCACCCCGACACCTCGGCCATCGCGCTGGTGGGTCTGCACACCCGCGGCGTGCCGCTGGCCGAGCGCCTGCGGGCGCTCATCGCGGAGTTCTCGGGGGCCACGCCGGCCATCGGGTCGGTTGATATCGCGCTGTATCGCGACGACGTTGGCGTGGGCGGCGGACGCCGGGGTGTTGTGCCGGTGGTGGGCGAGACGGTGCTCGACTTCGACATCGAGAAGCACTCGGTCATCCTCGTTGACGACGTGCTGTACACCGGGCGCACCATCCGGGCCGCCATTGACGCGGTGTTCGATTACGGGCGCCC
This sequence comes from uncultured Actinomycetes bacterium, assembly GCA_903866425.1. Lineage (GTDB taxonomy): Bacteria > Actinomycetota > Thermoleophilia > Miltoncostaeales > Miltoncostaeaceae > SYFI01. The sequence goes on along the minus strand of CAIPNN010000074.1, from coordinate 3,347 downwards.
GCCCAAGGTGGAACTTGCGGTGCTGGTTGACCGCGGGCACCGCGAGCTGCCCATCCGGCCCGATTACGTGGGCCGCAACCTCCCCACCAACCGCGGGGAGCGCATCACCGTTCAGCTGGCCGAGATCGATGGATCCGACCAGGTGCTGCTTCAGGAGACCACATGAGCACGCATGGATCGCTCATCCGCATCGGCGACCTCGATGTCGACGGCATCGGGCGGGTGCTCGGCACGGCCGAGCGCTTCGGCGAGGTGATGGAGCGCGACATCAAGAAGGTGCCCACCCTGCGCGGGCGCACCGTCATCAACCTGTTCCTCGAGCCCTCCACGCGCACCAGCACGTCGTTCGAGCTGGCGGCCAAGCGCCTGTCGGCCGACGTGGTGAGCATCAAGGGCGCGGGCACCAGCATGGACAAGGGCGAGACGCTCAAGGACACCATCCTCACGCTCGAGGCCTACGACCCCGACGTGTTCGTGGTGCGCCACCCGCAGGTGGGCGCCTGCGACGTGGTGGGCCGCTACACCAATGCGTCGGTGGTCAACGCCGGCGACGGCACGGGTGAGCACCCCACGCAGGCGCTGCTCGACCTCTACACCGTGCAGCGCGAGATCGGGCCCGTCGAGGGGCTGCACGTGGCCTTCGTGGGCGACGTGCTGCACTCGCGTGTGGCGCGCTCCGGCATCGCGGCCTTCCGCATGATGGGCGCGAAGGTGACCGTGGTGGCACCGCCAACGCTGGTGCCGCGGCATCTGGCGGAGGCGCTTGGCGCCGAGGTGAGCGCCGACATCCGCGACATCGACGACGCCGACGTGGTGTACGTGCTGCGCATGCAGCTGGAGCGCATGGGGCAGGGGGGCTTCGTGCCGTCGCTCGCCGAGTACGCCCGCATGTACCAGGTGAATCACGCGCGGCTTCGCGATGGCCAGCGGGTCATGCACGCAGGCCCCGTCAATCGCGGGGTGGAGATCAGCGGCGCGGTGGTGGACGACCCGTCCACGCTCATCGAGGCGCAGGCAGGCAATGGATTGGTGGTTCGCATGGCGGTGCTCTACGACGTGCTGACCGAGGACAAGGCCGGGGCACCACGCGCGCCCGGCGTGACGCTGGAGGCCGCATGACCGTCGACTACGCACCCAACACCCGAGTGCGCCTGCCGCAGCGCCCGGGCGACCCGGCCAACGTGGTCATCCGAGGTGCCCGCATTCTCGACCCGGCTGCCGGTATCGACCGCGAGGGCGACCTGGTGGTTCGGGGTGGCGTGATCGGCGGCGACCCCGACGGCCTTGAGATCGTGGACGGCACCGGGCTCACCGTCATCCCGGGCATCGTCGATGTGCACGTGCACCTGCGCACGCCGGGCAAGGAGCACGCGGAGGACATCGCTACCGGGACCGCGAGCGCGGCTGCGGGCGGCGTGGTGACGGTGCTTGCCATGCCCAACACGCAGCCGCCCACCGACAGCCCGAGCATTCTCGGCTCGCTGCTTGAGCGCGCGGGCCGCGAGGCCGTGGTGCCCACGGGGTTCATCCCCGCCATCACCATGGGCCAGCAGGGGGAGACCCTCACCGAGCACGGCGATCTGGCCGAGGCCGGTGCCGCAGCGCTGTCGGACGACGGCGTGCCGGTGGGGAGCGCCCTGGTGATGCGCCGCGCGCTTCAGTACCAGAAGGCCACCGACCTGCTGTTCACGCTGCACGAGGAGGACATGAGCCTCTCCGGGCCGGGCGTGATGCACGAGGGCGTCGTGTCGGCTCGTATCGGGCTCGCCGGCATCCCCGGCGTGAGTGAGGCCGTGCAGGTGGCGCGCGACTGCTCGCTTGCCGCCTACGAGGACGGCCGCATCCACATCTGCCACGTGTCGGCGCGCGAGACCGTGGATGAGATCCGCCTTGCCAAGGCGCGCGGCGTGCACGTGACCGCAGAGGTCACGCCGCACCACCTGCTGCTCACGGAGTCGTCAGTCGACAGTGACCCCGACCCCGCCAAGTTCAAGATGAATCCACCGCTTCGGGCAACCGAGGACCGCGACGCGCTCATCGAGGCGCTGATTGACGGCACCATCGATTGCATCGCCACCGACCACGCCCCGCACCCGGCGGATGAGAAGGCCAACCCGTTCGGGGCTGCGCCATTTGGTGTGATCGGCCTTGAGACGGCCTTCGCCGCCTGCCACACCGAGCTGGTGCTGGGTGGCCGCATGGACCTGGCCGACCTCATCCTGCGCATGAGCACCAACCCGGCCCGCATCTTCGGGCTGCCGGTGCCCACGCTTGCCGATGGAGCCGAGGCCAACTTCGCGGTGGTCGATCTGGCCGCCACCGACACTGTGGGCGACCGCCCGTACGCCAGCAAGTCGACCAACGCCGCGTTCGTCGGCATGGAGTTCACCGGGCGGGTCGTCATGACCCTGGCCGGCGGGCAGGACGTCTACCGGAGGGACGCATGAGCAATCGCCATCCGGCACTCGCCACGCGCGAGGACACGGGACTCATCATCATCGACGTGCAGGATGCCTTTGCGCCGGTGATCGACCGCTTCGACGAGGTGGTCGCCAACTGCGGGTTGCTGGCGGATGGCTTCGGGGTGATGGGTCGCCCGGTCATCGTCACCGAGCAGTACCCGAAAGGGCTCGGGCACACGGTGGCCGCACTGGCCGAGCGCCTGCCCGACGGAACGCCGGTGATCGAGAAGACTCGCTTCAGCGCCTGTGGTGTGGCGGCGTTCGAGGAGGCCTACGACGCCCCGCGCTGCAACACCTGGGTGGTGTGCGGGGTGGAGGCGCACGTGTGTGTGAGCCAGACGGTACTCGACCTGCGCGCACGCGGTGCCGCGGTGCATGTGGCGGCCGATGCCGTGAGCAGCCGCACGCCCGCCAACCGCCAGGCTGGCCTCGACAAGGCGGCACAGGCGGGGGCGTACATCACCTCCGCCGAGATGGTGCTGTTCGAGATGCTTGAGCAAGCCGGCGGGCCTGAGTTCAAGGCGATTTCGGGGATGGTCAAGTGACCGCGCTCATCGTCCTTGAAGACGGTCTTGTACTGCCCTGTCGCTCAGTGGGTGCTGAGGGCACCGCACTGGGCGAGATGGTGTTCACCACCGGCATGAACGGCTACCAGGAGGCGGTCACCGACCCGTCGTACCTCGGGCAGATCCTCACCTTCAGTGCGCCGATGATCGGCAACTACGGCACCGGACCGCACTGCCTGGAAAGCGACCGGGTGTGGCCCGGGGCGGTCATCGCCACCCGCATCGCGGATTCACCCGGCGTGTCGGGCCCGGTGGGCTTCCGCACCTGGCTTCGTGATCAGGGCGTGCTTGCGGTGGAAGACGCCGACACGCGTCGCCT
>CAIPNN010000073.1 GCA_903866425.1 uncultured Actinomycetes bacterium | reverse complement strand
GCCCCTTCCGCCAGAGCGAGCGCGACGACATCTACCGCGACGCCATCGACCGCCTCAAGGAGGCCGGTGTGGTGTACGCGGCGTGGGAGAGCGCCGAGGAGCTCGACGCCATGCGCGCCGAGGCCCGCGCCAACAAGCAGGCGCCGGTGGTGCGTGGCAGGCGCGACTGGACCGACGCTGAGATCGCCGCGTTCGAGGCCGAGGGCCGCACGGCCGTGTGGCGCTTCGCCGTGCCGCTCCCAGGTGAGACGGTCATCGAGGACATGATCCGCGGCACGGTGACCTTCGACCACGCGCAGATTGAGGACTTCGTGGTTGCGCGCAGCGACGGCACGCCCACGTACAACCTTGCAGCCGCGGTTGACGACCTTGAGATGGGAATCAACCGCGTCATCCGCGGTGAGGACCACATCAGCAACACGCCCAAGCAGATGCTGGTGATGCGCGCGCTCGGCGGCACCCCGCCGCAGTACGCGCACGTGCCGCTCATCCTCGGTACGGACAAGAAGCGCCTCAGCAAGCGCCACGGCGCGGCGTCGGTGGAAGAACTTGAGGCCGACGGCTTCCTGCCGCAGCCGGTGCGAAACGCCCTGGTGCTGCTCGGCTGGTCGTACGACGACAAGACCACCACCTTCACCATGGACGAGCTCATCGAGAAGTTCGACGTGCGCCGCGTGAGCAAGAGCCCCGCGGTGTTCGACATGAAGAAGCTCGAGGTGATGAGCGGCCGCTACCTGCGCGCCCTCGACCCCGATCTGTTCGCCGATGAGCTTGTGGGCTACCTCGACGCCACCGGCTACCTGACTGATCGCGGGCCCGACGCCGCCGACATCGCACGCCGTTCCGCGCCGCTGGTGCAGCGCAAGATGAGCCGCCTCACCGAGTACGACCGCCTTGCCGGGTGGCTCTACCGTCCGCTCGAGTTCGAGGACGAGGCCTGGGAGTTCCTGGCCAACGACATCAAGCACGCCATCCAGGCCATCGGCGGAGGCCTCGGCCGCCTCGAGGTGCTCGACGACTTCTCGATGGAGCCCATCAAGGAGGCCCTGTCGGACCAGCTGCACGTGCAGGGCCTCTCGGCCCGCGAGTTCCTCGAGCCGCAGCGCATCGCCATCACCGGCCAGAGCATCTCCACGGGCATCTACGAGAGCCTCGAGATGTTGGGCAAGGACGCCGCGGTGTCGCGCTACCGCCAGACCCTGGCCAAGCTGGCCGAGGGCTGGACGGGCGGCGACGCATGATCAACCGCCTGCTCACCGGTGGGCTTGCCCGGGCCATCATGATCCTGGGCCTCATCTTCTTTGCGCTCTACGGCATCATCGCCGTGGTGCTGGGCAAGACGGGATACGGCAATTCGGAAGCCGTGACGGCCGCCATCATGGGGTACCTGTTCATCGTCGGCATCGCCGCCCTGTGGCTGTACGAGCGCCGTCGCCTGCGTCGCCCGGGGCCGGTGGCCGAGGAGTTCCTCGGCACCAGCCGTGAGGTGGCTGAGATGGTGGGCGCACCCGTGAAGGTGACCATCCCGAGCATTCCGGATGTGGGGAAGGGGGCGGGGCAACTGACGGTTGAGGCGTTCATCTCGGGCCCCGATGGGTCGGGCGAGGCCACCGTGGTGCTCGCCCGCATCGCCAAGGGCTTTCAGGTGCTCGGTGCCGACCTCGATGTCGCCGGCGCCAAGCGATCGGTCACCGGGGGCTACAGCCCCGGAGGTTGATGGGAGAGGCGCTGGTAGCCTCGAAACGACGGGACGTGGCGCAGCTTGGTAGCGCACCTGCTTTGGG